>JAAZXX010000158.1 GCA_014239995.1 Verrucomicrobiia bacterium | reverse complement strand
TGTTTATGAAACCCTTGGAGGATTCAGGGCTGTCGCATGGACGGATGTCCTTCAGGGGGTCATTCTGATGATTGGATTTTCAATCCTCATCTATCTTATTCACTCAAAATATGGAAGCCTTGCGGCGGCGACCCAAACCCTTTTGGAAGGAGATCATGAAACTCGGATGAAAGCTTTGCCACCAGGAGACGTCGGCAGCAGAAACTGGTTGAGTTACGTGCTCTTATTTGGCCTGGGTGCTTCGCTCTATCCGCAGGCACTGCAGCGTATCTATGCAGCACGCTCCTCACGCGTTCTGAGAAACAGTCTGGTGGTCATGGCATTTCTCCCCATGACCACTGCCTGGATCGCGGTCATGGTGGGTGTGACGGGTGCGGCACACGTCCCTGGACTTGATGCCATACAAAGTGACCGTATCCTGACTATCCTATGCCGGGAAGTGCAGCAATCCTCAGCTTTGGGATATGGCCTTGTAATCGTCCTTTTTGCCGCCATTCTGGGCGCATTGATGTCGACGGCGGATTCTTGTATGCTCACCATTTCGTCCATGGCCACGAAAGATATCTACCTGAGATTCATCCAACCCAATGCTGCGGAAGCACGCTTGACGGCACTGGGCAAGTGGATTTCATGGGTTTTGGTAGGGCTGCTGGCTTGGATAGCCATTTATATGAATTCCCGCACGGGTAAGCCCACCCTAGTCAGACTCCTGGACCTTAAATTTGATATGCTTGTCCAATTGGCTCCTGCGTTCATGCTGGGAATGCATTGGAAAAAACTGCATGGGTCAGCCGTTTTCTGGGGGCTTTTGTCGGGACTAGGTACTACCTTCTTGCTCTATGGAAATGCATGGGTCAAGGAAAGCGGGTTTCACCAGGGCCTGTTTGGACTGGTCGTCAATCTGGTGGTAGCCATCAGCCTATCCTTTATCCTTGATGGCAGACGTACCCAACCCACTGAAATATAGGCAAACAAGACCAGGATAAGGGTCGTGGACATGCGATCTGGTCCAAGCACATGAAGGGTTACGGCAACTACAACGCGACGAACCTTGGGCTTCTCTTGCCTCAGTGGAGCCTGGGCATTTGTTATTTTCTTGCCTGGGTAATTCCCACCGCAGGGGACCAGATCATCTTCTCGGAAATTAGACATGCTTCCAGAAGCTCGGAAATCCCAACATGGATCGAGTTGACGAATTTGACTTCAACCCCACTGGACTGTGCAAACTGGGAACTGAAGGGAAGATCCATACGATATACCTTTCCAGCCTTTGATCCAACGATGCCAAGGACCAGTTTTATTCGCCCGTTCGAACGATGCATCATCACCGAAACCACTCCCGAGAAGCTGAGAGCATCACAGCCAATTCCCCCTTCGGTACGCATTTGGGGTCCGTGGGAGGGTAGGCTGAGGGAACAAGGCGAACGATTGATCCTTCGGGACAAAAATGATGTCGAGCTGTGTCGCGTTGACATGAAAAGCAACCAGCCTTGGCCGATTGACGACACAGGCAAAGCATACACGCGTGTCATTCGAGATCCGGATCGACATATCAACGACTGGCGCAACTGGAGCATTGGTCATCATCCCAGCGGCACACCCGGCATGCCAAGCCCAGCTGAGGAAGGCAGTTGGTTTGAAGTCCGCCCGAAAGAGCCCTTCTGGATTCAACATGGAAATACGCCTGTCCACGCATCTTGGCATTTTAACGCAGGAACCAGCAAGGCCAGCAAAGAATGGATGCAACCGGACTTTGACGATTCCAGTTGGTCAAGAGGCCTGACTCCTTTTGTTCTTCAGGGTGATCCAGGACCTCTTCCGAACCTTCACACCCGGCTGGATCCTGATCTTGGAGGCTATCGCTTCCGTCATACCTTCCATCTTGAGCGCTCCGATATCATGGATGCGTTTTATCTAAAGCCCATGCACCATGCAGGGGCGTCTTATTACCTGAATGGAATTTTGATCTTTCCAAGCCACCCACCTGAATCAAGTTCTGCGGGCATGCTGGAAGAAAAAACCTTGGAATCAAAGTCCGACCCCCATCACGACGGTAGTATGCTTCGGGTCAAAAGGAACACACTCAAGCCGGGATCCAACACCTTGTCCGTATCGGTAAGGTGGATCGAAAAGGAAACTCCAAACCGTTTTTGGGGAGTAGGCCTTTGGCATGTTCCACACAGGAACAAAACTGGACTTCAATTCATGGAATTGGGCATCGATTTTGGAGGACAAGGCTATATCTTGTTGAAAAACGTCTCCAAGCTACCGCTTGCCTTGGGGGATTATCAAATCATCGCAAGCACACCGAGTGAGGAACATGCACCAGTGCACACCCCGCTTCCCATGGAAACACTGCCTGCCATGGCAACAAAAAAAATTCATTTCACAGGAAGCCTTTTATCCCACAGCCACCTATCTCTCCTGAAAACCATCATTCCCAAAACCGGTTACGACCTTCCCATCCGTGTCCCAGGGCATGGCTTCCGCCAAACACTGGAAGATTCATCCCGAGATCTATGGAAAATATCCAGCGTCCAAAGACGTTCCCCTCCCGAGGCGGTAGCAGCTTCAAAAGACAAAATCCACATTAACGAAATTGCCATGTCCTCAGATGGGAGACTTGTTACGATAGAAATTCACAATAGTTTTTTTCCCGAGGTTTCCCTCGATGGACTGGGGCTTTCCTTCAATGCCAACCTGTCATCACCGATAGAATTGAAGGGAACGTTAACCGAGAATACCTTTGTAACCCTGCAAAGGAAAACTCCCCAGAACATGGAGAAAGATCATCCATGTTTTCTCTTTGAAATCGCGTCAAGGAAAGTCCTCGACACAGCCTCCTTGACATTGCAACCAGCCACTTCGACACAAAGATTTCCAGATGGAACCGGCACGTGGTTTGTAAGCTCTGCTCATTCTCTTGGAGAACCCAACTCCTCTCCCGCTCATCAAGATATTATCTTGAATGAAATCATGTATGATCCTCCTTTTGGCCTTCCCGATCTTGAATTTGTTGAACTGTATAATCGTGGAGATACAGCTATCCAGATGTCAAACTGGGCACTTACAGGCGGGGTTTCCTTTATCTTTCCAAAGGGGTTGGTCATGGCACCAAAGAATTATCTGGTCGTCGCGGATCATCCTGAGGTTCTGCATGAATTACACCCCCAGATGCACTGTGTAGGTCCACTTAAGGGAAAACTGAGCAACAGCGGAGAACGCATTCAACTCCTGGATTCCCACCGAAACCTTGCAGACGAAATCGATTATCGCACCGAGGGTGATTGGCCGTTTCTGGCCCGGGGCAAAGGTAGCAGCATGGAACTGATACATCCTGACATGGACAATGCCTATTCCTCTGCATGGAAAGACAGTCACGTCTCACGTATTTCCCCTTTCAAAGCCTACAAATTCCAGATGCATTACAAGGAAAGAATGAATTTGTGGCATCCGATGGACCGTCATGAATTGCATCTGTATCTGGTCGGAGAAAGTCATATCGTCATTCAAAACATCCAAGTTCGCCGAAGAGGTACTTCGCAAAACCTGCTGAATCATCCAGAAAGGATGTCCTTGGAGGGTGACAGTTCAACTGGATGGTTGATTCAGGGAAACCATGCGGACAGCTATGTTGAAAACGGCAGAATCCACCTGATTGCGCACGGACATGGAGACAATCGGGCAAATCGTGCCGAAATCGACATCCAGCAACTGGAGGAAGGAGAAAATTATGAAATCCAATTTGAGGCACGCTGGGTGCATGGAAGTCCGAGGCTGATTGTTCGCAGCTGGGAAAACAGTCTGTCTGAATCCATCCTTCTGCCTATCCCAAAACAACTGGGCAGTCCCGGAAGAGAAAATACTCGCCTGCAACCAGATCCTCCACCGTTGGTCGAATCACTGCAACACATCCCAAGCGTTCCAGCACCAGATGAACCACTTAGGATTAAAACGATGATTGGCTGGGAAAACAACAAGGGGATCGTTCAACTGGTTTACCGCAAGGATGATCCAGTCGGAACCAAATGGAAACGCATCCCAATGAGGGAATCTCAAGGCCCACATGTCAGCACAAGCCAATTGCGATCCTATGAAGTGACACTCCATGAGGGCTTTGAACAGGGGGATATTCTGCAATACTATGTCGAGGCTTTCTGTGAAAAGGGCCCAAGAACCACCCTGCCAAGGCAGGCAGCAGCTCGACCTGCACTATGCGTATTCGATGGCAGAACTGTGCCAAAGGACCTCCGAGTGGTGCGTCTGGTTATTTCCTCCAAAGATCTTGATGCCATGTATCAGGGTGAAAAGGCTGCACATGGTTTCCGTTACCCCCGGTTATCCAACCAGTATTTCAATGCAACGTTCATTTCCAATGAACGTGACATCTACCATGGAGCCGAGTTGCGGTCCAGTGGCAGCCCCTGGACACGCAGAAATTCACTTCAAAGAGGCAAATGGCGGCTCCCAGAGGATCGACGCTTCCGCAACCACGGCAAATTTTCCTTCGATGATGACCCAACACGTCGCAACGGTACGTTCAGGTATCACAACCGGATGGCTCGCTACCTACTCTACCTGATTGGGCATGTCAGTGGTCAAAACGAGTTTATTTACCTCATCGTCAACGCCGCAGATATTCAAGTCAGAGAGGACGTCGAGCCTGTCGATGCCGACTATCTGAATCGGAATTTCAAGGATGGCAACCAAGGTGACCTTTACCGCGTGGATGATGACTGGTGGATGTCCGACCATTGGAGCCAGCACAATGAGGATGCAAGTTGGAAATATTTAGGCACATCCGATTCAGGTCCGTACAGGCACGCGTGGATGAAACGTTCCAGTGAAGAGGAAGATGATTATAGACCCTTGATCGATTTTTTCAGCATTATCAGTCAAGACAGCTATACCCAGGCCGAAGTGGACCGAATACTGGATTCGGAAGCCATACTGAAAATGACGGCTGTGATGGGATATATTGCCAACTGGGACACTTTCACTCAATCCAGGGGAAAAAACGCCTATTTCTATCAACGTCCCGCTGACAAGCAATTTCAATTCTTACAATGGGATGCTGATCTCTCCTTCCAGAATCATCGTTATAACCGATTTTACGGAGGATCAGGGCAATTCATTCGATGGCTGGAACAAGCCTACCATTACCCACTTTTTCTGGATTATCTCGATCAGCTGGCCTCCTTGACAAGGGATTCGGACGGGCGCATGGAAGCTTGGATGCGAGAGGAATCCCAAGGTATTCCCCAGACCCGCCCCAATATTCCTTTTTACCGTCAATTTTTTGACATGCGCAACCAAAACATATCTCGGTTGAAAAAACCATCCAAGGTTTCGATTCCTAGTCCATAGGAACCTGATAGATTTACAGCTGCAGAAGGAACAAGGATATCATGGATTTTTCGGTTTTTTTGAGCCTGAATAATCCTCACAAGTGAACATTTTCAAGTTCCCCTCACGACCATGCGCCACCACAAACTACGTCAGGGGGAAGCCGCCATGGACTTAATGGAGTCACTCACGAAAGGCGGATTTCCCAGATCATCGTCATTGAGTCCAGCTTGAACACCCCTCCTCCATCCTCTGAAACATCCCTTGGTTGATTGACAAGAAAGGTCAACCATCAAGCAATGTTGGTTGAGCACAAAGACTTCATCTGCATGACGATCGCCTCGCCTTAAATCCTAAATCAACCAAAAAGCATACAGATTTGGAGGTCATCACAGTTAAAAATAAAATTAACATTTCCAATGACACCAGAAGAAGCCATGTCGCCCTCAGAACACCATCGGAGAAAACGGAAACGCAAACGTCGTGGCTCGGGTCATGATAAAGGCTCAATCAAGAGTCTTGGGGACGGCATTTTCCTCTTCGTCGTTCTGTCAGGCTTCGTGCTAGCTCTGGTCTTTTGCCTGTGGATGATTATCCCCCCCTTGATCGAATACCTGGGTCGATCGGAGTTCTGGTAGGCTTGTAGCAAAAGGCAGGGGGAAGACTCTGTCCTCACCTTTCCTGCATGTCAAAACGTGATCAGGAACTGACGATTACTTGACAGGCCTGTCGGGGGAAACGCACATTTTCCGCCAGATACCGAGATGACATCGTCCCTTGAGAATGGATATTTGTTGGGAGCCGCCATGTTTGTCCGCGCGCTGTGTCCATGGGAACTGCTGCTTGCCGGCATCTCCCCTTTAGCTCTAGGATGCCTGGTATATGAATTCTGACTATGCGCACCAAAGTTATGTGCCGCTGAGGCAATTCTTCATGCTTGCCAGCATCATCATTTCAGTTGCTGTGTCAGGCGACATCAAAGAGGCAACCGAACAGCAGCGGCCTGAAGATTTTGTCAGGCTCGAGCGTTTTATCCCAGGCATTGAGATGGACCTCAAATACACAAGCAGATCCAATTTCACGGGCACGGTAGTCCGGGGCTACGACAAAGGTCAATGCTGGATCACGCGCGATGCGGCAGAGGCTTTAAGGAAAGTCCAGTCTGACTTGGTGGAAATGGGCCTCTCGCTCCTGGTGTTTGACGCCTACCGACCACAACACGCCGTGAATTATTTTGTTGAATGGGCCAAAGACGGAGATCCTTCGGCCAGCACTCAGTCCATTTTTTTTCCTGAACTGGATAAATCCGAACTCTTTCCCAAGGGATTTATCGCGGCCAAATCAGGGCATACACGCGGCAGTACTGTCGACCTTTCAATCTGTGCACAAAACGCCGATGGGCAAAGAAAGGAACTCGACATGGGAACCATTTTTGATTTTTTCGGCGAAGAGGCCAGCACCACCTTCCCCAGGCTGAATGCACAGCAAAAAGCGAACCGCCTGTTGTTAAAGACACTGATGGAAAAACACGGGTTTAAGCACTATCCAGTCGAGTGGTGGCATTTCACGCTCAAGAATGAACCCTATCCTTCAACCTATTTCGACTTTGTTATTTCAAAGGGGCATGACTGATCAAGGTCACCGCTACCCATAATATATGGACCCAAAGCAAGGAGGATGTGACACCAACAAAGATCCTTCAGGGTTATTTGCCAATGACCGGATTGACCTGAGGATCTATCCGATCCTGAAGGAAATACGCTGTACCATTTCCTTACCGAAACAATGCTGCAGCCTTTCGAGGATCTCGTGTCGGCGATATCGAACAATCTCACTGAGCCAGACACTGTTATCAACGTTTACAAACAAGGTCCCTTTTCGAATACCAACAGGTTGAGCATGCGCAGTGAGTGTTGGATCGATCAAATGGCTCCAGGCTTTCAGAATTTGAGCTTCAGAATTTCGAGCATCCAAACGAAGGGTCTTGAGGGCTTTATCCACCAGACCAGCCGTCGCGTCAGGATGAAAGGCCTTA
This sequence comes from Verrucomicrobiia bacterium, assembly GCA_014239995.1. Taxonomy (GTDB): domain Bacteria; phylum Verrucomicrobiota; class Verrucomicrobiia; order Limisphaerales; family AAA164-E04; genus AAA164-E04. The sequence goes on along the minus strand of JAAZXX010000158.1, from coordinate 304 downwards.
AGTTGCTCTTGCTCAGTAGTGTCAACTCGGACCCACTGCCGCAAGGTTTGTTTCCTGGCATGGCGAGCTGCTCGATCTGCGCATGCTCTCTCTGATGCAGAGAGACGTCTTGCCGAAGCATTAGGAGTTTGTTCATCGCCCATCGAATGATTATCATACCCCCATGGCTCAAGACCACCAGCACGTAATGAGGTTTTGTAGATGAACTCATGGCTTCATGATTTGCACACGCTTCATCCGTGGGAAATCGATCTTATTCTATGGCTCCAGAATCAGCCATATTACTTCACTCATCCCATGCGAT
>JAAZXX010000157.1:244-7695 GCA_014239995.1 Verrucomicrobiia bacterium | reverse complement strand
GTCACTATGCTACTAAAGAGCTTTTTAGACAAATTAGAGTATACTAATGTCCATACTAGCGATAATGGTTATACTGCAATCAAGGCTTTTAAAAAACATTTTCTGCAACCACAGCTTTGTGACCAAAGACCAGGTGGGCTCTACTGTTGTTTCTCTTCTATCCCCTAAGAACACAAAAACTGAGAGCATAAGGTCTGCAATGCATTCATGCACTGCCGCATGTTATCTCTCGTGCCGATGGTAATACGAAGTCGATCACTATGCGGCGAGTCCGCAAACCAGCGCACAAGCACCTTTCTTTCCCTCAATCCTTCAAACCAGGTTTTGGCATCAACGCTGCCAGGGGGTTTGACAAACAGGAAATTGGCTTGACTGGGAAGAACGTCAAAGCCGAGGGACCGCAAGCGCAAGGCAAAAGTATCACGTGTCTTGATGATGCGTGTGATATTTTTGCGGTAATATGATAGACTTTTCAGTGTTTCAAGGGCCGCAACCTGACCAAGCCCATTCACATTATAGCTATCCCGAACGCAATCCAAAGCACGCACCAAACTGGGGTGTCCAACAAAATAGCCAATTCGCTGAAAACAAAGCGCATAGGATTTGGAAAATGTCCTGGATACCAGCACATTTTTAAAATCACTGGCCAAAGACATCGCATTTTCTTCAGCAAAGTCTGCGTAGGCCTCATCAAGGATCACAACACCTTGCTGTCCACGACACAAACTGCGGAGTTCCCTGCTGGTGTAGCCGCGACCGGTCGGTGCATTGGGCGTGGTCACATAAGTCAGTGCGGCTCCGTTGTTCCATCGGCTTTCAGACTTTAGTTTCCTCGCCGAGGGAATCGCAAAATCCTTGGTCAGGGGCACCTCATTGCGTATCGCACCATGGATTTCAGACAAGACCGGATAAAGTGAATAACTTGGTACAAAATATTGAATCACGGAGCGATTTTTTTGAACGTGACCCTGTCTCGACGACTGCGGCTCCACAAATGCACGGGTGGCAAGGGCCAGCAGTTCATCTGATCCATTCCCCACGATGATCTGTTCTGATTGAACACCGTGAAACCCAGCAAGGGCTTCCTTGAGTGAATGACAACAGGGGTCCGGGTAAAGACGTAATCGATCATCCACCGCAGCCTTCATGGCCTTGAGAACTCGATCAGATGGTGGATAGGGATTTTCATTTGTGTTCAGTTTCACCAGTCCCTTTTCCTTGGATTGCTCTCCTGGCTCATATGGCCTGAGTCTCTGTACGAGAGGACGCACCCAATCAGATCCTGTGTTAGCATGCTTGCTCATATAAGTGTTGGGATGAAGATCCTGAAAGCCTATATCTTACGAATATCGGCTGAGTGTCCATGGGCGTCAAGCCCCTCCATTGAGGCAAAGGCACGCACGGATGGTAAGGCCTTTACCAAGGATTTTACACCATATTCAACCACACTGGTGCGTCTTTGAAACTGATCTACGGTCAACCCCGGAAAGGATGCCCCTGCGCCGCCAGTAGGCAGGACATGACTCGGTCCAGCCACATAATCGCCCAGAACAGTCGGTGAGTGATGCCCCAAGAAGATCGCACCAGCCGTCACGACCCCCTTGGAAAGAACTCGCGCGTTTCGGGTCATGATTTCGCAGTGCTCGGGTGCAAATTGATTTGCTAAGACAACGGCCTGATTCAAATCCTTGACCTGCAGAATCCAACCGTTCTTGGCAAGGGCCTTCTTGATAAAAGGAGAACGGGTGAGTGAAGGCAACTGTTTCTCCAACTCAAGCCCTACGTCCCGAGCCAGTTTTGCGCTGGGGGTCAATAGACAAACCCTCTCCTTGCCAGATCCATGCTCAGCCTGGGCAAGCATATCGGCAGCAACGTAAGCAGCCCGCGCCGTTTGATCCGCTATAATCAGGACCTCGCTTGGCCCTGGAAGCAGGTCAATGGATACGTGCCCCACGGCAAGTCGCTTGGCGGCGGCAACGTAGGCATTGCCGGGACCGAAGATCTTGTCTGCCTTGGGCACCGTTCGAGTTCCAAACGACATGGCTGCAATAGCCTGAGCACCACCGAGTTTAAACACCTGGGTGACTCCTGCGTATTTTAAAGCGTAGAGAAGGTTTGCGTTAACCTCAGCCTGAGCATTGCATGGGGTACAGGCAACAATCTCCTTGCATCCTGCCACCTTTGCCAGTCCCACCGTCATCAATGCCGTAGAGGCCAACGGAGCCGTTCCTCCTGGCACATAGAGACCCACCCGCCTGAAAGGGTCATATTTTTCTCCTACCTTGGCTCCATGCGCATTGCGTCCAGCCCATCCGCGACGTTTACTTTTTTCGCCGAAGGATTGAATGTTCGCAAATGCTTCTTTGATCGCGGCCCGTGTCACGGCGTCAACCTGCCTGGAGGCCTGCTGCATTTCGCTTTTTGAGACAAGGAGTTGACGCGCTTTCAGGCGGACCCCATCAAATTGTTCGGCAAACTGCAGAAGGGATCGATCCCCCCCGGAAGCAACCTCCGACATGATGGACTGAACTCGCCTGTCTATCGTTGGATCGAATAAACTCGAGGTGGCTAAGACCTTCCTCCATTTCCGTTCAAAGGACGTTTCAGAGAACACTGCAAAGTTCATATGTGATACTCATACGACCTAGATGTGCCCTTTGGCAAACGACAAATAGAAATTGAACCAGATATCCTGGACTGAATGTGACTCCAATCCGGCATGAGACCGATCTTTCATTTTCCCCACCAAAGCTCCCAAGAGGAAAAAACACAGGACCTTGTCTGCATATATTGTCTTGAAAGAAATCCTTAGGCAAAACTTTGTGACCGTTCGATGACCTATGCTTGATCGGATAATGTCCCAATGGATTCCTTCATTCCGAACGCTTTGACTTGTCAATCATTCCTACTCGGTTTCATAATGAAATAACTCAAGATGAAGATCACAACCCAAACGCGGGTCGATATGGCTCCACATCCAGGCCCATCGGGCATAAACGTCCCTCTCCTGGCTCGAATCCTCATTGGCATGCTCTTACTGACCTCGAGTATGGAGGCCAGAAAACCCAATGTCATCCTGATCTACACCGATGATCAGGGCAGTATCGACCTCAACTGTTATGGTGCGAAAGATCTCTACACGCCTCATATTGATCAATTGGCCAAACAGGGAATCAAGTTCTCACAGTTTTACTCGGCAGCACCCGTCTGCTCTCCATCCCGTGCCGCCGTGCTGACCGGACGCTTTCCACAACATGCCGGCGTCCCTGGAAATGTCAGTTCAGAAAAGGGACACGGTGGGATGCCAGCCGAACAAACAACCATCGCAGAGATGATGCAGAGCGCCGGCTACGCCACAGGGCATATCGGCAAATGGCACCTTGGCTACACGCCCCCTACAATGCCCAATGGGCAAGGATTTGACACCTCATTTGGTCACATGGGCGGATGCATCGACAACTGGTCACATTTTTTTTACTGGCAGGGTCCGAACCGCCATGATCTCTGGCGTAACGGGGAGGAAATATGGGCTGATGGTCAATTTTTCCCTGATTTGATGGCACAGGAGACCGAGCGGTTCATTGATCAACACAAGGAGTCACCTTTTTTTCTTTACTGGGCCATCAATGTGCCACACTACCCGCTGCAGGCTACAGATGGGTGGAGGCGCTTCTATAGCCACCTTCCAGCGCCGCGCAGAATGTATGCTGCATTTGTATCAACCATGGACGCGGCCATCGGTCAATTACTCGCGTCAGTTGAAAAGCACGGACTCACCCAGGATACGATCATCATCTTTCAATCTGACCACGGCCACTCAACCGAAGCACGTACCTTTGGCGGTGGGGGCAGTGCCGGGCCCTATCGTGGAGCCAAGTTCAGCCTTTTTGAAGGAGGCATCCGCGTACCATCGATCATCAGTTGGCCGGGGAAGATCAAGGAAAATAAGACACGACACGCGTTTGCCACGTCGATTGACTGGTTCCCAACCATTGCCGATCTGTGCGAAATCCCCTTACCCAAGAGTCCTGTTGATGGCACTAGCTTGCGCCAAGTGCTGGATAACGCAAATGCCCCGGGTACACATGAGGTTTTTCACTGGCAAACGGGCAATCCCGAGTCACCCCAGTGGGCCGTACGTCGTGGACCGTGGAAATTAATAGGCAACCCCTTGGACACCAGTAACAAGACGCGCACCAAAGAACCCCTTTTCCTTTCAAATCTAAAGATGGATATCTCCGAAATGACCAATTACGCTGAGCAATACCCAGAAATTGTACGCAGCCTTCACCAGTTGCACAACCACTGGTCCATACGCTGGAAGTAATGGATTCCCAAACCTGCATACCTCATTGAGGAAAACATCATCGACAACTGTTTCAGAGCATTTTGATACTGCTTGTCTGAATTGCCAGCAATAGTTCAACCTCTTCGAGACTTGCCACGCTCAAGTATCGCAAGAACAAGAGCAAGAGCACCCACCAGGCATCCCACGGTAAGGGCAACTGGTGCATTGATCCACTTGGCAAGGGCACCTGACATAAAATTTCCAAAGGGGCTTAAACCAATAAAGCAAAAGGAATAAACTCCCATGACGCGGCCGCGATATGCATCACTGACATAACCTTGGACCAGCATGTTGGATGTTGCAAAAAAAACAATCATTCCCCAGCCCGCCAAACATAGGATGAACGCAGAAATCCAGGGATTCCTGCACCAGGCGAACATCAACATGCACATCAGAAATAATCCCAACCCCAGATAAGACAAACGGGAGCGTTCGACTCGATCTCCAATGACAGCAAGGCTGATAGATCCAACAAGCGCCCCAACCCCATTGGCGGTAAGCAGCCAACCGTATCCATCCGCACCAATCATGAGAATATCCTTCGAGAACACTGGCATCAGCGCGTTGTAAGCCATACCAAAGAGGCTTATCGTGGATACCAGTAGAAAGACAACGCGTACCTCCGGATGTCTCCAAATCCACTGGACAGCTTTACCCGTGGCAGATTTCCAATCCATCGTTTCTTTTCGAACACTACCGGCAGGCAATCGCATCGCCATGTATCCGAAAATCACGGCAGCATAGGAAATACAATTCAGGAGAAAGCATGCGGCAGGACTGAACCAAATAAGAAGCAACCCCGCGATGGCTGGACCAACGATGCGGGCAACGTTAAAGACGGATGAATTCAGTGCGATCGCATTGGTCAGGTTACGCTTACCCACCATGTCCACCACGAAGCTCTGGCGTACTGGAATATCAAAGGCATTGCTCATACCAAGGGCAAAGGCAAGCGCACCTATCTGCCATATCTGAATATCGGTGAAGGCTGTCAGGAGATAAAGAAGCAACGAAAAGATCAATGCGCAACTCTGCGTCAAAACCAGGAGAGTCCTCTTTTGGAAGCGATCGGCCAAAACGCCCCCATAGAAAGTAAACATGGTTACCGGGATTGTATGTAAGAATCGGATAAGTCCCAACGCCATGGGACTCTTGGTCAATTCATAGACCAACCATCCCTCTGCCACCATCTGCATCCAGGTACCGGTCAAGGAAACAACCTGAGCAAGAAAAAAGATACGATAATTACGCTGCCTTAGAGATGCCAGCATCGCCCACTGGGACACCGGGCGCAGCGTCATGCGCCGTGTACCCCCTAGGGCATCCTCGGGAACCGTGGTAAGCTCCGGCTTCCAGGGTGGCACCTTGTCTGGCGAATCGTTCATCTTTGATTACACAAGCAAAGACGTACGTGACTTGGCAATCTTAAAGCACATTTGGCTATTTTACCAGGTAGCCAAATGCCAGCAGTGCATGCTATCTTGGACGAAGTTGAACAAGCCCATGCAACTTCCCCCCAGATTGGAAGGACTCCTGAAGCACCTTCCTTCAAGCGCCCAACCCTACTTGGTAGGAGGATGCGTTCGAGACTGGATCCTCGGGATCACGGTCAAGGATTACGATCTTGAAGTTTTCAATATCTCGGCCAAGGGTCTGAGACAAATACTAGAGAACCACGGACGCACTGACACGGTCGGACGGTGCTTTGGCGTCATCAAGTGGACCCCTTGCAAAGGAGAAACCTACGACATAGCCCTTCCCAGACGGGAAATTAAGAAAGGTAAGGGACATCGCGGCTTCACTATATTCCCAGACCCCGAACTATCGACGCAGGAAGCTGCATCCCGCCGAGATTACACGGTCAATGCCATCATGTATGACCCTGCGCGAAAAACCCTTCTAGATCATTTCGGAGGAATAGAAGATCTACAAAATCTTGTCTTGAGGCATACCTCACCAGCCTTCACGGAAGATCCACTCCGTGTGCTCCGGGGCATGCAATTCGCAGGACGTTTCGGCATGAAAGGACACCCGAATACAATGGCACTCTGCCGTAGCATCAAGCATCAGTTTCGAGATCTCTCTCTGGAACGTGTCTGGGAGGAATGGCGCAAATGGGCTTCCCAAAGCAGCCGACCATCAATGGGATTACATTTCCTGAAAAATTCTGGTTGGCTCGAATACTTTCCTGAACTTGAAGACACCATAGGAACACCACAGGATCCAGAATGGCATCCCGAAGGCGACGTATGGCAACATACCTGTCACTGTTGCGATGCGCTGACGAAGCTACCAGATTGGAAAACTACCAAATTGCCCCTTAACAAAGTCGTATGGATGATGGCAACCTTGCTTCACGATGCAGGAAAACCTTCCACCACGGAAAAGGCCGAAAAGAACGGCCGCATGAGAATTGTTTCACCTGGCCACGATCAAAAAAGCGTGGATCTTGCCAAAACATTCTTTCGGCGCATAAAAGCCCCAAAAACGGTTCAGGAACGTGTCATTCCGCTTATCGCCCAGCATATGATTTATACCAAAAACATTACCGACCGGGCAGTAAGAAGGCTTTCGCATCGTCTTTTACCTGAGACGATCCCATCCTTATGCACACTCATGTCTGCCGACGCTATGGGACGTCCACCTGCCAGCCAAGCATTACCTGAGCACATCGAAAAACTTAGAAAAAAAGCGTCCCAATTGGACGTCCTGTCCAAGGCCCCTCGACCATTTCTCACCGGTCATGACCTTTTAAAGGAGGGTTTCAAACCCGGCAAACGCCTCGGAATGTTGCTTCGGCAGGCCTACGATCTGCAGATGGAGGGAGCGATTGAATCAAGACCAGCAGCCCTTGAATGGATGCGGCAGCAGGGAATTCAGGATCCATGTAGATTGACGCCATAATGCATGCAAGTCGTTTCTGGTAGTTTTAAAAGCCATTCTGGTTATTCTACTTAAATCGATCTCATGGGGTTTCACGGTTGATGAAAAAGTTGTTTGAGGATGGTTTTGTTGCTAGAGATAAATCTGCGAGGCCTTACAGGTACACAATAACCGACAAGGGTAGAGAACGAATTGGTTCTAGTGAAGGTAATGTTGTTGA
>JAAZXX010000157.1:0-234 GCA_014239995.1 Verrucomicrobiia bacterium | reverse complement strand
TAACATGGCCCAAATGAAAGGGCCGCTCCAGTCAAGGAGCGGCCCGGTGAATTAAAACAGAAATTGAGGGTCAGTCGACTTTAATGGACGCAACTGTAAATTCCAGTTTACCTTCGATTTCAGCCACGGTACCCTGTGCAGTCACCTTAGCTGTGGACTGGCAGACCTTACTGTGGAATTGACGACTGACTTTATTGTCGTCTAATACATAGAGGATATCCTTACCATCAACCG
>JAAZXX010000156.1:4761-7700 GCA_014239995.1 Verrucomicrobiia bacterium | reverse complement strand
GAGGATCGTCTTTTTGGGCGAGTTCCTCGGCTTGACGCAATGATCGCAGAGCGGCGGTATAACGGTGAAGGGAGGCCATGGCCAGCCCCGAGTAAAACTCCAACACGAAATTCTTTGGAAATTGGATTCGAGCCTGTTGCAAGACAAGCAGGGCTTCACGAGCATTCCCTTGGTTGAGCTGCAATGCAGCCAACTCGTAATATGGAGCTGGGAAGGTGGGTTGGACCTCCATGGCCTTGCGGTAATGCCTTTCAGCTTCCCCTGCTTGCCCCAGATCGGCCTTGAGTGAGCCCAGCAGAAAATGAGGCCGCGGGTTGTCTGGATTGATTTCTGTCAGTTCAACCAACTCGATGACAGCCATGTCAGGCTGCCCTTGTCGCAGGAAGAGGTCCACGAGTTTTTCGCGAATCATCGGTATGGGCGGTTGAAAGCCCTTGAGATCGCGCAGACGCGTTTCCGCCTCCTTGAAGCGCCCCATGAGCATAAGGATATCTGCGATGGGAACCCCAAGGACGGGGTAATCCTCGGCTACCTCGGAGCTTTTGATGAGCAGCGACTCCAACTGGTGGGCAAGGGAGTCGACACGTGGCGGTCGCAAGGCGGTATATTTGAGGTAGAGACCAATAAGGGCGCTCATGTCGTCCAGCTCATAGGTCGACACCTTGACAGCAGCACTGACCAGGTCAAAAGCGGCTTCTTCGCGCTTTTCGCGAAGGTGAGAATCGACAAGACTTTGCCTGGCAAGAATCAGGGTCGCGTCCAGATCGAGAGCTTTCCTGAAGGATTCCACCGAGGGTGACTCTTCCCCACGGGCCAACTGCATCATTCCAAGAAGCTCAAAAGACTTGGCAGGTGCGGCCTCCAGCTCGGTGGTGGTCCGCAGGATGCTGTAAGCCTCCTTGAAGCGCTGGCGCATGATGTATTTCTCCGCGATCCGTGTCGCCAGATGCGGGTCTACAGGGTCGGCCTCCAGCGCACGCTGGTAAGCCTCCAGAGCCTTATCGAAAGCCCCCTGCGCCTCAAGGGTCGCGCCTGCGGCAAAATGAGCCTGCGCCTGTATGCGGCGCGAAGTGGCATCAGCATCAGGAGCGACAGGGTCCGGAGACGCTGACACGGTGATACCGACACCTTCTTCGCCAGCCTGTGGGCTTGAAAAAGGCAACAACAATGCACAGACGGAAACCGTCCATGCAATGGTGATGGATGATAAGGGCGATTCGCCGGTCATGATTCAAAAGCAGAGCTGACGTCCTTGCGGACAAAACTCCCAATAACAATAGACACCCAAAGCGAAACGCCTGCAAGCGCGCGCCAGATTATTTCTGCCAGGTGCGCTTCTTGTGGCGATTCGCGCGCAATTTCTTGCGGCGCTTGTGCTTGTTGATCTTTGATTTACGACGTTTTTTAAGAGAACCCATATGTTAATGCTTCAATATACTATTTTGTTGAGAGGATATTCGATGATGCCCTCTGCCCCAGCCGACTTCAAAAGCGGGACGATTTCCCGAACAACGTGTTCGTCAATGACGGTTTCTACCGCCACCCAGTCCTTCGTTGTCAAACTGGAAACCGTTGGATTACGCAATGCTGGCAAACTTTGCAACAATTTTGATAATTTCTTTTCAGGAATGTTTAGTTTAAGGCCTACCTTGTCCTCGGCATCCAGGGCCCCTCGCAGCAACATTGAAAAGGTTTCTATCTTCTTTTTTTTCCAGCGATCTTCCCAGGAATGCTTGTTGACAATCAAACGTGGTGTCGAGTCCATCAAGGTATCCACTATCCTTAAGTTATTTGCTCTCAGAGAGTTTCCTGTTTCTGTAATTTCAACAATGGCGTCCACGAGTTCATGAGCCTTGACCTCGGTAGCCCCCCACGAAAACTCCACATCCGCCTTGACCTTATGTTTGCGAAGATACTTTTTGGTGATATTGACCACTTCCGTGGCAATGCGCTTGCCTTGCAGATCTTTGGCTGACTCAATGCTGGAGGTCTCCGGAACCGCGAGCACCCAGCGTGCTGCCTGCCGTGTGGCCTTGCTGAAAAGGAACTCACCCACCTCGTGCACCTTCGAACCATTTTCCACCACCCAGTCATGCCCAGTGATACCACAATCAAGGTAACCATGCTCGACATAGCGGCTGACTTCCTGAGCGCGAATGAGACGAATCTCAATGTCTTCGTCATCAATATAGGGCAGATAGGAACGACTGGAAACCGAGACGTGATAGCCGGCTTTCGCCATTTTTTGAAAAGTGGCCTCCTGCAGACTGCCCTTGGGCAATCCCAGTTTTAAAATTTTCTTTTTCTTCGAATTCATTTTAACGAAAGATCACGTGATTTTGTATCAGGAAATCAATCCATGAAAAAACGGATGGGAAGACCCCGTGACCGACAAGGTCTTGATACCCCTGAAGGCAACTACAATACCAACCCTTTTTCCAAGGTTTTTTTGAAAAAAATCTTCTGAAAGGAAAACCAAAGCCCCTGATCAGGGTCGCGTGCGCCTGCAATGCCTCCCCTGTATGTGCAGTTGATCATCGACTGCGAGACGCAATGCAGCAGGGTAAAGCTGATGCTCCGCATCCTGAATGCGTCTGTGTAAAGTCTGCGGCGTGTCATCGTCCATCACTGGAACAGTTTCCTGGAGGATGATTGGACCTGTATCGATACCCTGATCCACAAAATGAACCGTGCAGCCAGTGAATTTGACGCCATAATCCAAAGCCTGTTGCCAGGCATCAAGACCAGGAAAGGAAGGGAGCAGCGACGGATGAATGTTCACGACCCTGTTGACAAATGCCTTCAGGAAATCACCCTTGAGAATACGCATGAATCCGGCCAAAATTACCCAATCCACATCAGCCTTCTTGAAAACATTGATGTATTGGCTCTCTGCTGTATCGCTGAGCTTGGTACGATACCCACCGGGCGATATGAAT
>JAAZXX010000156.1:0-4751 GCA_014239995.1 Verrucomicrobiia bacterium | reverse complement strand
CTCTGCGCGGGCCAAGATGCCGGCATCCGCGACGTCGCTGACTACCATGACCACATCGGCAGCCAGGGAACCATCTCGGCAGGCCTCCGCAAGGGCAACCATGTTGGAACCTGTGCCGGATCCCAGGATTCCTATACGCGCTTTGTCATGCATGCTGTTGACAAGTCTGCTGGATACGTGAGGGAAATACGAGTTTTTAGCGTCACAAGACGTAGCCATAACATCTTAGGTGCGTGCATGGGCATTGAAGGCAGCTTTGAGCTGCGGTCTGTGTTAAACCAACAGGGAGTCTGTTAATCCTGACACGCCCGTTGCCGGAAAACTTCATAGAAGAAAACGGCGGCCGCACTGGCCACATTCAGTGAGTCTGTTCCGTGGGCCATGGGAATCAACAGGTGATCGTCACATTCAGCGAGCACAGACTTCGACAGCCCATCGCCCTCGCTCCCCAGTACAAGACATAAATCCTGTTGAAAATTGGCTCGATGGAGCGGCCTTTCATCCATTTGGGGATGGGCTGCCACAATTCGAATGCCGGATGTTCTCAAAAAACGCAGTGTCGCTGCAAGGTCCTTGGAGTAATGCATGGGCAAGTTAAAGACCGTCCCCATGCTGCTGTGGACTGCCCGACGAATATAGGGGGAGCATGAAGTGGGACCAACGATCATTGCCTGTGCCCCAAAAGCAACAGCGTTCCGAACGAGTGCTCCGACGTTCTCGGAACTACTCAGACCGTCCACGGCAACCAGAAAAGCCGGCCGATTGAATCGTCCAAATATCGTTGCCAGTTCCGTTTGTGCCGGGACAGAGACAAGCGCCTTGATCGCCTGATAACATCCATACCCAGTCAAGGCCTCAATCCCCTCTTTATCGGTGATGAAGACATCCATGATTCCCGAGCGCATATCCAGTAGAGGTCTCAAGCGCACCAGCCAATCCTGCGTCAGCAGCAAGGAGTGGATTTTAAAATCAGTGGCAAGCAGGCGAGTGACAACCTTCTCTCCCTCAGCGATAAAAAGGCCCTGATGCTGCTCATCAACCATCTTTCGCCTACTACGATAGGGAGCCAAGTCCGGGGAGTCTGGATTGATCACGTTATGAATACGCACCATGGCATCAAGACATGCTATTCCAGGTCAATACGTCCCCAGTCCTCGGGACGCCCCTGCACACCCGCACGAGGCGCCCAGGCCAAACGGGATTCATTAATATTTTCTCCCAGAAGGGCCTCCACCTTGTCGCCGTCATAGATGATGACATTGAAGCCCAGACGGCTACCCAGGCCCAGGCCTTCTCCGATTTCGATCAAGGGTATCTCCACGTACACCAGATAGCCTCCCTTCACACGCATTGAAAACAATTTCGTAGCAGGCGCCGTTTCCTCAACGGGCCCCGGGTGGGCGTCAGCATCCCGGGCTGCCCGAACGCTACCCGTGGAGTCAAAGGGGAAAATCCCGAGCTTGTAGGTAGAAAAACTGTCCTCTGAGCCAGCACGAGGGTCTATGCACACCTCCAGAGCGTCACTGCGCCAGTGGCCACGGATGTCGTTGGGGCCAATATTGGATACGACCCGGTCATCACGGACCTCAACACGCACGTATAGGAAGGTCTGATCATACGCAATCCTCACCGAAGCACTGCTGTCATCAGGACTCTCCGAGTGCCCCTGAACGCGATGTTGGGGAAGGATGGAAAGGGAGCGAATGCGATTCCAGAAAGGACTATCCCAGGCACGGTCTCCAGCAGGCATCCGAGCCACACGATGGGATGGAAGAGGGTGCAGGTTGGCAGAGACCCTTGTCACACTGCCAATCTCGGTCACGGCAAGCATAGTAATGGCCCCATCTTTCAGCCTGTCGGCGGGTGGTCGGACGCGGACGGCAACAGCAAGCTCATCATGCGAATTCAGGTCAAAAGCCACATCCTGGGGCTCAGCATCCCAGCCTGCCGGCACGGTAAGGTGAAGGTGCCCCCTGCGTGCCGATTTAGCGCCATTCTTCATTTCAAGGGAGACATCATTCCATTCCCCAGCCACCACCGGAAGATCGGCCTCAAAGGTGCGTGAAACATGCTCGATACCCTGCTCCATCACCCATCGTTGATAGCGCTCCATGGCCGGACGCGCCACAAAATGCAGCTTGAGCCCAAGTTCTGATTGTGGCTGCACCTTGGGAACAGATGCAAGCGGAGGGTTTGGAGCATCCGGAATCTGGTCCAATCCACGGAAAAGATCTGTTTCATGCCCTTCAAAGGGGACCACAGAGCGCACAAGGGAAAAGGTTCGAGGGCGCTGAAGCCAGGGAGTCCTCCGCATGCGTCCAAACCCCTGTGAACGATGATGCGAAAGGGCTTCACCTGCAATCTGCCCGGCATTGAGGCCTCCTTGCAAAACATCTGAGGATGAGATGTGCGCCTGATAATCACCCATGGCCCCAAGGTAATAGAGCTTGCGAACCTGCCATGTCCGAAGTCCTTCACGCCGCATATGCGCTGGAAAGGCATCAGGTTCAGCTGCTAGACGCGCAGCTTCAGTGGCCAATGCCCCTGCCGCATGATGGTGACCATGCTGCCCTGGTCGTGGCTCAGGGCTCATGGTCAGCATCACCTCAGGACGGTGATTACGAATGATTCGTACCAGTTTTTCAAGGATGTCCTGCTTGTCCCAACGAGCCAGGGTTGCCCAAATGCTCTCGGTGTAGGCAAAATCAAGTTGCTCAAGAAAATACCAGTGTCGAACTCCCAATTGTGTGAGACAATCTCGGAGCTCCAACTCACGCAGCAGACCCAGAGAAGCACCATACTGTATCCCAACCATATTACCGCCCCCCTCGCCACGAGTGCAGTAGGCATGCAGAATGTTCTTGTTCTCTCCCAGGGCATAATGTGCCAGGGTAGGAGCCATACCCGTTTCATCATCAGGATGGGCAAAAACCCCCAGAATATCCACCTTGAGCAGCACCTCCCCCTGAAGCTGCGCTCCTTTGCCAGTCATAGTGAAGAACACACAGAGCGGCAACAGAAACCAATAGCTGCAAGGCCAGCGCAAAGAGTTCGTGATGAAGTAGCACACCATTCAAATACCCATATTCGAAAGCAGCATGCTGATACGATTCACAAGCTGGAAGAGCTCTGGATGCTCGTTCTCAAGCTCCATAACTGAGGCATTCAAACCCTGCAGGGCGGGTTTGAGTAAGTCCGGTTTTTGTTGCGATTTCACCGCTTCATGGGAAGAAATATCCGCGAAACCAGCAATACTGGCAGAGTGTTCAGGGTGGGTTTCGGACAGCGTATGCACCTCCTCGTGCAGGGTGCCTAAAAGTCGTTTCAGTTCCTGACGTGTCTCCTCCTGCATGGAGGGTGCAGACCCAATACGCTCCTCAATTTTCCTGAATGTCTCGTCAATCATGATATGGTGCAAGCTTACCCGGCACGGGGTAACATGTCCAATCGGATCACGACGACTTTGAATGCAACTTGAAGTTCGCCCCAGGCCTCCTTTCCGGTGATATCAAAGGGCGATTACAGCCATAAAACATAGCCTGCTTGCAGCATCGGAACAACCCATAGACAATGTTCCCCTGGGCTGCAGAGCGCATCTTGAGAAGAAAGCACAAGAGCCTCTCCTAAGGAGCAGACAGGAGAGGGTTTGACTCACTTGGGGCTCGCAAGGGCTGATAGCTTTCTCTTCAACCACCTTGGAACCAGATCGGGAATCCTCGAGCCACATCGCATGGGAAGGGGATCCTGTCGTGATTTGAAAATTACTGAGATACCGTTTTTCCCATTGGGAGAGATGCCCGGCAATGGATTCAATAGCCGACGGCACAACCGTCCTTGCGGGGATCAGAGCCTCCAAAATATCGGAGCGGCTCATCCATTCTCCAAATGCCCTGATAACCACCGTGGGCATCCGTTGAAGCTCGCAAGCGATGCCCCATGGCCTCCAACTTTTCCCTTACCTGCATGGGGATCATGGACTCACAAGCAACCGATCCAGGACCCGTCGCACGCAATCCCGTTGGAGACGAGCTTTCAAAGTGGGCCGCTCTGGGTTGCTCTCCAGCTTGTTGGGGGGACATGCCAAAATCGATCATATTCATCAAGACCTGTGCGTGTCCCTGTGGTTGAAAATCACCTCCCATGACGCCGAATGACAGGACTGGCTGTCCCTTGCGGGTAAGGAAACCGGGAATGATGGTGTGGAAAGGACGTTTACGCGGTTCCAGACGATTCAAATAATTTGAATTCAACGAAAACAATTCTCCCCTGTTCTGCAGCACAAACCCCATGCCATCGGGCACCCATTTGGATCCCCAGCCATGGTAGACGCTCTGGATGAGTGAAAGCATGTTGCCATGACGGTCTGCAGAGGTGAGATAGATGGTATCCGCGGAGGACCCCAATCGACCCGCTGTCACTTGTTGCGAGGCCTTGTTGGGATCAATAAGCTTGACCCTTTCTGAGGCATATTTTTTTGAGATAAGCTCTTGCAACGGAACCTCTGCAAAATCCATGTCGGCGTAGTAAACAGCCCGGTCTTCAAACGCAAGTTTCTTGGCTTCAATGAAAAGATGCAGATGCTCTGCAGAATTCGGTTTCAAGGCACCGATATCAAAATGTTCAAGCAGGTTTAACATCTGCAGAGCAGCGATACCCTGGCCGTTGGGTGGCAGTTCCCATACGTCGAACCCCCGGTAACTGGGGATTGCAGACTGCACTGGACATGGGATTGACGTCCATCGATCCAGAAT
>JAAZXX010000155.1 GCA_014239995.1 Verrucomicrobiia bacterium | reverse complement strand
AGCCGCCCGGCCCCGGCGTAATGCCCGTCCTTGAGATGCACAGGGACCGCGAGTGTCTTGCCGTCGCGTACGTCCGCAAGTGCCTTGTCCACGGCCACCATGGCACTATTGCTCTTGTGGGCCGAAGCAATGTAGATAACTGCCTCGGCAATGGGGATGCGGGCTTCCGGCCAGCCAATGATGGCGACCGTTTCATGGGCGGCATGTGCCAACACCAAGGCCATGGGATCAGCAAGCCCCACGTCCTCAGCTGCACATATCATGACCCTTCGGGTAATAAACCTCGGATCCTCACCTGCATGGATCATCTTGGCCAGCCAGTAGAGAGCCGCATCCGGATCTCCCCCTCGCATGGACTTGATGAAAGCCGAGATGGTATCGTAGTGCGCGTCACCATCCCCATCATAAACCACCGCCTTTTTCTGGATACATTCCTCCGCAGCTGCAAGATCGATACGAATGCATTGATCCTCTTCTGGTGGTGTGGTGAGCGCAGCAATCTCCAGGGAGTTCAGGGCCTTGCGTGCATCTCCGTCGGCAAGACGCGCGATGTGAAGCAGCGCGTCGGGCTCCACTTTGAGCTGCAGGGCACCAAGACCCCTTTCGGTATCCTCCAATGCAAACTCAAGTAATTTCCTTAGAGCGGCCTCAGAGAGAGGCTGCAACTCGTAGATCTGGGAGCGGGACACAAGGGGTGTATTGACAAAAAAGAACGGGTTGTGTGTCGTGGCGCCGATCAGCTTGATAACCCCACTTTCAACATCCGGCAGCAGAACGTCCTGTTGCGATTTGCTGAAACGATGGATTTCGTCCACAAACAGCAGGGTCGTCTCACCGGCGTTGGCCAAACGGTTGGAGGCCCGGGACAAGACATGACGCATCTCGGCCACATTGGATTCAACCCCACTGATGCGCTCAAAATGGGAACGTGTGTGCCTGGCGATAATTTGTGCGAGGGTTGTTTTACCGGTGCCCGGGGGACCGTATAGGATGAGGGACTGGATCCGGTCCGCCTCAATAGCTCGCCGCAGCAATTTACCTGGCGCCAGAATATGCTCCTGCCCAGCGTATTCCTCGAGTGTACGGGGCCGCATACGGGCCGCCAGTGGCGCACTGCCATGGGGAACGGAGCTCGTCGTATTCACATCCTCTGCCGCCGAATCGGATTGAAACAGATCGCCCTGACTCATGGTGCAATTGTAAACCGGCGGGAGATGGGATGCGAGCACCGTTCGAGAAGCTCATATCCATCGCCGATGATTTGCACTTGTTTTAATCAGGATTTGCCGCTGAATAGCGGCATGCCTGAGTGGTTGGCCGTTATAATTTTAGGCGTGGTGGAGGGAATAACCGAGTTTATCCCAGTTTCATCCACCGGGCACCTTCTATTGATCCAGCAGATGTTCGGACGGTGGGTTCAGCCACGATCGGACCTCTTCAATATCGTGATCCAATCCGGAGCCGTCCTTGCCGTGATTCCACTCTTCAGGAACCGGCTGAAATCTGTGTTCGTGGAATGGCGGCAACGTGAAACACAGGTGTTTATCGGGCAGATTGCGCTGGCTTTCATGATCACGGGAATGGGGGGGTTACTGCTTGAAAAAAACGGCTTCACCCTTCCGGATGCTCCCCTGCCAATCGCACTGGCCCTGTTGATCGGCGGTATCCTTTTCCTCGCCATCGAAGGCTGGCTGGGCAACAGGAAAACCTCTGAATCCATCACTTGGCGTATCGCCATCGCGGTGGGCCTGAGCCAATTGATTGCAGCGGTGTTTCCAGGGGCTTCGCGCTCTGGCACCACCATTCTGGTGGCACTTGCCATGGGACTGAGTCGCCCGATGGCCACCGAGTACAGTTTTCTGGTAGGAATCCCTACCATGCTGGCTGCCGGGGGTTATAAGATTTTCAAGGCCATCATGGAACCGGTGGAAGGGAAACCCCCTGAGGACTGGACCATGGTGGCACTTGGCTTCGTGGTGGCAGGCCTTGTATCCTTCGTCGCCGTGAAATGGCTGCTGCGTTATGTTCAGTCCAATACCTTCCACACCTTCGGATACTATCGCATCGCCATCGGAATACTCATCCTCATGGTTCTCTTTCTATGAAAAAAGCCCGCTGCCGGGAGGCACGCGGGCATGTCAAAGGATTCAGGAAGCGGGCTTTAGACTGTCAGGCCCTCGGCGGCAACTGTTTCTCGACCGGCTCCTTGACCAACCTGGCGAATTTCGGGAGACCGTTGAGCGTTGGCACCGGATTTTCACCTTGGATGAGCGGGGTAACATACTTGATAAAATTATCGTTGGGCATGAAACCGTCCTCGGAAATCCAGGCACGAGGGATGAGATGCTCCACGTTGGCAATATCATCCAGCGACTGCAGGGATGTGTTCCACTGGTAGGGCTCGTTGGCCAGCCGCACAAGCTTCACCATTTGGCCACTTTTGCCTTCCATGGCAGCCTTGACTGCTGCGACGCCACAGGCGAACGCCTCCTCCACATCCGTCGCACTGGCATAATGCGCAGCAGCACGCTGGGCATAGCCGAGTTTAACGGTGCGGGTCTTGAGGTTAAGCTTGCCCTGAATGAGTTCCCTCAGCGTCTCGGCAGCACCGGAAAGCACGGCGTGACCAAAGGCGTCCAGACGTGACTTATCAGCACCAATCTCCTCACCAGCGGCGTTCTTGACACCCTCGCCAACGACGACGATGCAATGCTTGAGACGATCCACAGTTTCCCGGACACGCGTCAGAAACGCTTCTTCATCGAGACGGATCTCAGGAAGAAGAATGATGTGAGGCGGGTCGTCATCCTCACGTTTGGCCACCACAGTACCCGCGGCAATCCACCCCGCAGCACGCCCCATGACCTCGACGATGCAACAGGACCCCTCATCGGTAGCCATGCTGCCGACATCCGCACCCACTTCCATGACGGTGGTGGCGTTGTATTTGACCACGGATCCGTATCCTGGGCAGTGATCGGTATGGGGCAGGTCATTGTCAATGGTCTTAGGCACACCAATCACCCGAAGCGCATAAGCCCGTTTTTGAGCCTCCTGGTGGATTTTGTTCGAGGTATCCTGGGAATCATTGCCACCGGCATAAAAGAAAAAGCGAATGTTGTGTGCCTCGAATACTTCAAAGAGGCGATCCATATCCAAGGCAGCCTGCTCAGGATCCGTGTTGAAATTGATCTTGTAGCGGCATGTGCCCAAAGCGGCCGCAGGGGTGTGCTTGAGCTCAGCAACCGTCTTGGCCTTTTCCTCGTTGATGTCGATCAGCTCCTCATTGAGGATGCCATGGATCCCATTCAATCCGCCATATATCTCCTCAATCTCGGGATGCTTGCCAGCCTCCTGAATCACGCCTGCAACGCTGGAGTTAATAGCGACGGTGGGACCGCCGGACTGCGCCACAAGCAGGTTCCCGCTAAATTCATTTGATGCTTCGTTATTTTCCATATCGTTCTGTTTACTTCGTGTTCAGGCGTCAAGATCGAGATACACACGTCCAATGGACCTGTTGAAGGCCGATCGATAGCCGACGAACATGCCAATTTGACTGGCAGGTGTCAAAAGAGAATTCTTCAACCCCATGAATTCTGTGTGGGTGGTCAACCGATGGGTACCGCTCAGGATTCAAAGGCAATCACATTCTTGATACCCGCGGCCTTGTCAAGCAGCAGCGATCGACTGTCCTCAACACCACATCGCCTTGTGATGAGCGCCTTGAGGGCCTCGGGCCAAAGGTTCATAAAAACATTCAGATCCTTGATCGCCGCAACGAAGGAACCCTGATCGGCGTTGACGGTGCCAATCACGACCTGATTCTTGAGGACCACATTGCGCATGATGACATCGGCTTCCAGCTCAATGGCTGGCTTGGGAGAGGGGATCCCGGTGAAGACAAAGATGCCATTCAGCCCCAGGATACTCAGCACGCGGTAGGAAATGCTGGAGACCCCCACGGCCTCGTAGACAAGATCGATGTTCCCGACCCTCTCGGAGAATGCCTCAAGTGGCGTTTCCAGGGCTGAGATATACGGGATTCCAAGGGATTCCACCAATTCAGACTTGAGGTTGGGAGCCTTGCTTCGGGAATACACGAAGGTGTTGAATCCCTCGGACTTGAGTTTCATGGCACCTAGAATACCTACCGGACCAGCACCCAATACCACGGCGTTGAGTCCCTTGCCGGTGGGACGGCCGTTTTCGCCATGGTGCCTGACCCAGGGGAGTCGGTTCTGTGTCGGCCATACCTGGGTCATGGCCTTCTCGACGATGGTCAATGGCTCGACCAAGACAGCGACTTCACGCAAGTTGGCTGGAACAGGGTTCAGGTATTTTTCGCGCTCAGCATAAAACTCGGTCATGTAGCCGTGGCTCATTTTAATGCCACGCTCGACAAAGTCCCCCGTGGCACAGAAATCCTGCAGATCTGCCCTGCAGGGAGCACAATGGTCATGGACGCAGGGACGACGCACGGAAGGCACCACCAAGTCGCCGGGCTTGAAACCCTCAACGGCGGATCCAAGCTCCTGAACCACACCCAGCGATTCATGTCCAAGCACCAGGTAATCGGAGCCATGAGGCGGATCTCCGTATACAAAGGTGCAGATTTCACGATCCGTGCCGCAAATGCCCACATCCAGGCTCTTGACGATCACCTCATCATCTGAAGCCAGAAGGGGCCTGGGATGATCAACGATTGTAACCTCTTTTTTCTTGGGTATGGCGGCGACAGCTTGCATTTTATTGGCTTCGTTATGGCGCTCCCTCATTGAGCCTGTAGCCCGGTGAGCGGAAGGAACATCTTACATTTTATCCCTTCCGGGCAAACAAAATTTTGCCCATGAACCTCAAAAAAAGATCTTCCGTCCTCATTCTGCAGGTCTTCCTTCTCCCGACAGCTTATGGACAAACTGGATGCCTTCAGGGTCCTGGATAGGGTGTATGCTGGTGGTTCCATCGGGCCAGCAAACCTCCAGATGCTGCATGCCCTCCCAACGACCCAGGACCTGCAGGGAACCATGCCGCGAGGCGTGCACAAGTTGCCAGGGTCCATGACGCCCCTCGGGTTCGGCCAGTCGACATCGAGCTCCAATGGCCCAGAGGTTCAGGGGATCCCCCGTGAGTTGCACACGAATACCGCGAGCTGCGCTCTGGTTGGTCAAGAGAACTGAGGCGTCGCTGTGCTGCCCCACAGCGATATCCAGCTGCCCATCCCGGTTCCAGTCCGCAGCCACGGCCCCGCGCTGTTCACCACGGATGCGCACACCGCTGAAGCGAGCGGGCATCGGCACAAGGTTACCAGCGCCATCCCCCAGACAGACCAAACCCAATCCGGCGTCCATGCGAGGAATCATGGCTTGGACTTGAAAATGATTCTGTGCCAGGAACACATCCAGATGGCCATCCCCATCAAAATCGCCGGCAACAACACCAAAAACGGATGCCCACTGAGCCTCTCTTGGCAGGACCCTGGGCTCAAAATGGGTTTCCCGATTCAGGAAAAGGGTGGTTTGGGGCCAGTTCACCTCGAGAACCTCGGCCCGGGCATTCAGGGATTCCAGAATCTGCGAAACCGTTTGTCCGCCAAACCCTCGGTGAGACTTGAACCGCTGAGCAAGCATTGGGATGCCCTGGGCGAGCATCCCTAGTTGCAGGTTCGGCACGTCGCCCATGAAGGCGGGTTCATGGTGGGCATACAGCAGGTCCCGCACCGAGTTGGCATCGAAATCTCCTTGATACAGGCGAACCGGATGCGCGATCGACTCAGCATGCGGTCCGTTGAGGCCTCGATTCCCGGCAATGAAATCAAGGTTTCCATCATTATCAAAGTCACCGAACGCCAAGCCGCTCCACCACCCCTTGAGGTCGCTCAAACCCCGTTCCACCGACTGATCCACCAGATAACCATCACGATTCTTGAAGTAGACAAGGGAGTCCCAGTCACGCGACATTACCAACTCGGGGTAACCATCGCGGTCATCATC
Organism: Verrucomicrobiia bacterium; assembly: GCA_014239995.1. GTDB lineage: Bacteria > Verrucomicrobiota > Verrucomicrobiia > Limisphaerales > AAA164-E04 > AAA164-E04. The sequence goes on along the minus strand of JAAZXX010000155.1, from coordinate 1,745 downwards.
AAACCAGGCAGCATCGCGAATCATACCCAGCTCCTTGAACACCTCCGATCGTTCTGCATCCAGAACGAACGTTCCATCCTCATTAGTGAAGATAAGCGAGGATGGTGCGACCGGATATTGCCCGGGCAGTACCCGAGCCCCCCAGAAGAGGTCCAGATCCCCGTCTCGATCCACATCACCCAGGGCCAGAGGACCCGTAGCGGCTGCCTGGCCCGCAAAACCGTCGAAAGTCTTGCCTGACTTGAACCGATATTCCCGGATCGGCGAACCCAGCTTCAGGCCATCCTCATAATTGGATGAACCGGCCAGGAGCCGAACCTCCCCGCTGCGGCCCAGCCAGGCGACCAGGCTGACCTGGTCCCTGGAGACAGGAAGATGAAAGGGCGGCAGCTTGACAGATTCAAAGGCATTGCCTTCCCGGTTCATGAGGGCCTGGGTTTTTCCTCCTCGGCCACTGGTGAGAACAAGATCCTCCCATCCATCCAGATTGAGATCCAGCCATGCCAGGGCGGGGCCCTCATGGGCAAGAGAGGCTTCCATGAGGGGTTGTCGGGCCCAGTCATCAAAATCCGGATCCTGATGCAAATGCCCCAGCAAGGCGCTATCATCCCTGAAAAGGGTTTTGGGGGATATATCTCCATCCTGGGAAACAGGCATGGGGAGACCCTCCGGGGCATGCAACTCATAAAAGCGGTTGGGCCGAATCCCCTCAATGGTCTCCCGGCGTCCACCTGGCCATGTGACAATGAGTCGGGCATTGGTATCCTCCGGATACGGCCAGGCGAAGGTGCGCATGGGCTGGTCACTGGAGAGGTATTTCCCTCCAGCGATGATTTCCTGGCTCTGTGTGAGGAGAGCACTCTCAAGCGCCACGCGTGCACCCAGGCCGTCCGTGTTACCTCTGCTTCCCCACACCCTTACAGCCACCCGGGAAGCAGTCGCCTGATTCTGGTAAACGGTCGCGGCCTCGTTGAGATGATTGACCGCGACATCGAGATCACCATCACCATCCAGATCGGCAAGACTGATGCCGTGGGAAACCCCATCATGCGCAAAGCCCCATGCCTCACTGACCTGCTCGAAAGAACCATCTCCCCGGTTGCGCATGGCCATGTTGGGCGTGTTGAAACGCGGAAACCGGAGACGGTTCTGGAAGATTTCCCGGTCACTCAACTTCTTGGCCCGGCGCATGGCCTTCAGTTGATCCGCGATGTCGATATTCCTGCCGTCGCGTTCGTGACCATTGGTGATGAGGACATCCTCGAAACCGTCCAGGTCCACGTCAAGGAACGTCACTCCCCAGGCCCAGTCGGAGGCGGCCAGCCCCGCCCACTGTCCCACCTCGGCGAAAGTAGTGTCCCCCCGGTTCATCTGCAGCGTGGTCTTCATGTACTGAGGCCGATAGGAGGCCTTGTGAATGAGTTCCATCACCGGCTTGACATCACCCAGCTGGTTCATGCGGGCGGTATGGGAACGGGCCAGCATGTCCAGAACAAGGATGTCATCATCCCCGTCACGATCCACATCGGCCACGTCCATACCCATGGAAAACCAGCTGGTTTGTCGGATCGCCTCCGCAGGAAGTGCCCGGAAGCCACCCTCCCGGGTATTGATCCAGATACGATCCGGGGTGTCGAAGTCGTTGCAGACATAGAGGTCGGGGTAACCATCATGGTTGAGATCCCTGAACATCGCCGCCAGGCCCCAGTCACGCGGGAGATCTGTCAGCGGGCGACCCTCCGCGT
>JAAZXX010000154.1 GCA_014239995.1 Verrucomicrobiia bacterium | reverse complement strand
GCACTGGTCCAGGGGATGGTTGTGGCAATTGGCGCATTTCATCCGGCTCCCCATGAAAACTTCGGTTGCAAACTCGGTTTGTAACTGGGGATCCTCAACTGCCAGGTAGAACGTGGCCGGCCACACCTTTGTCGTGTCACCTGTCGCGGTGATGATTTCGCTCGCAATTTGGTCGTAACCGACTCCGTTTCTTAGTTGCATGGCGATCCAGTGGTGAAAGCCGCGGGCCGCTTCAGGTGTCGCGGCAACGGTGTTCTTGTCACCCTTGGATTGGATGCGCAGGAGTTTGGCTAGTTTCAGGGTGTAGAAGTCGACGAATGCCTCTGAAGAGAGAAGTTGGTCGACAATGCCATCTCGATCGAGTCCTTGCTGATGTGATGCGTGATGGTATCCAGGTAAGCGGCCTGTCAGGTCAAGTGTGACGCGTCGTAAGAACGTATTGTCATTGGCCATGGGTGAGACCGGCAAGCGTAGCTCGGTGAGCAGACCTTGCACCGCGTCGTCAATGAAGTTGTGGCGTGGTTCCGAAGCCAGATCGATCGCCTCGCGGTTCAACGGCGACACCAGCACAATCGGAATCACTTCGGAAAGGTATCGCGCCACGACAATGTGTCGTCCCCCTCTGCGAATCTCGGCGGTTCCCGCATCCTCATCGATGTGCACGGCTGTCGGATCCTCAGCGACAAAGCTCGTCCATGCAGTCACGTCTCGAGCCTGGCCATCGTCATAATGAACGACGGCTTGCAATTGAGTCTTGGTAACCGTATCCGTCGCGACGAATTTTCGAGGGGTCACTTCGACATGCTTCAAATGCCTGTGCTTGCGGTTCTTCGCACCCTGCTTGATCCAGTTGATGAGCAGTTGCTCGCTATCGCTGCCGTCATCGAAAAGCATCCGTCCACCGTGTTTGAGGTTTGCGGTCGGCTTCAGCACGACGAGACTTTCCTCCGGCTTGGCCAGATTGACACGTCGTCCATTCATCTTCCGAACAATCTCTTCGAAGTCGGCCTGTGGATTCCCGCCGTAAAGCGATAGTTTGAAATTTCCCCTACCGATCGCCGATCCGTGGCACTTGCCGGCATTGCATCCCATCTTTGTGAACATGGGGATGAGATCGTTTTCAAATTCCACCGTTCCTCCTTGTTCAGCCTGGCCGATGGAAGTAAGGAGGAAGAGCATCGACCCTAGGAGGCCAAGGACTCGATTGAGTGTTTTTTTTGTAGCCTTGTAAGTCACAGCAGTCGTCAATGGTGTCAAGGGGCTCTGAGGTCCTTGTCGTTGAAATGATCAACGACGCCGTGTGGCATCTGGAAAAGCCCCATTGAAGAGTGCCCCGGCCTCTTTTCGAGTGATCTTCCCGGTTTTTACCAGGTCTCCGATCTTGGTTCGAAAGGTGGTTGCATCACCAGAGGATCGGAACAATGCACCCGCCTCCCCGCGAGTGATCTTGCCGCTCTGAACGAAGGGTGCAAGTTGTTTGCGAAACCCTGTTCTTGGTTGTGTTGCTGAGTTATCCCCGTTTCCACGCGAAGGTCGACGGTATCTTGCGGCGGATTCCGCTGCATCACCAGGTGTGTCTCGGATCCACTTACGCAACGTAGCGTGGTCCACTTCCATCACCTCGGCGATGGCTCCAAGGATATGGGGTTGGGAGTAGAACGCGTTGCTGGCATAGGGCAGGTTGTGGGTGACTGTACCGTTCTTGGCAACAATGACCGTTGCGGTAAGATTCCTGTCCAATCCGTAAGCAGGTGGACCGGCAGAGCCATCCTTGGATAAGCCCACCACCAGGTTCTCGGGGTAACGTTGGTCCAATATCGCGAAGCTTTTCTCAGCCTCGTTTGCGTCCTCAGTACAGACGGTCACTGACATTGCCCATGGTTGCTTGGAGTTTGCTTCGATGGCTTGAAGTTGATTCCGTAGTTGTCCCAGGAAACGGCCGAATGTTCGAGATTCACTGACAAAAAGCATGAGATGGAGTTTTCCTTCTGCCATGGATGCCGGATCCAAGTCTTCTCCAGCATTTTTACCGCGCAGGTTGGTCGCCACAAACAACGGAACTTTCTCGCCGGGTTGGGGCCCGGAAAAGACCGGTTTTTCAAGGTTTTTGATCCAATCCGCAGGATGAGCGATTTTAATTTCACCTTTGCCGTAAGCATAGGCTTTTCGTTGGCCTTGTTTCCCTGCGTTCTCTCGACTTGGTTGTGATGGCTTTGCTCCTCGACGTTCCTGGGCGAAGCTACTGGAACTGACCAAGGCAGTCGCGACGCATAGGATGGATAGTCTGGTCATGGTTTTCTTTTGATGTGTCTTCATATTCAGTGTTGAATTCCTTGTCTTTCGTTATGGACCTGTCGGTTTGATGATCTATTGCCGCGAGGGCTCGGTGTTCATGTCTTGAATGTATCCGTTATTTTCGATCGTTACCCTGATTTCTGGCATAAGCTTCACATGGGAAATCGCGAGCTCCGCACCTGGATCGGAAGTGAGGCAAAACCAGGTAAAGATTTCCATTCCGATCGCCGATGTTCCTCCGCCAGGTTTACGACGGTTCTGGAACTCGCGAACTGGAATCTGTAGGTCGAATCCTCCATCGACATCTCGTGAGGTCATGAAACGATCCGCGTTAGGCCGTGACGTCCCGAAGGCACCAAAGCCGATCCGGATCTCCGTAGGTACGAGAACCTTTCCCTGCACTCGAAACAGGCTTCCATCCGCTATGACGACGGGATTCGGTTTATCCGGGCGGATGTTGAGTGTAACCATTTGAACCACATCTCCAAGCCTTCCTCTTCTAATGGACTTCGGCTGTGCTCTCACGACGTCCTCTTTGCCCATTGCGGCTCGAATACGCGCACCGTAGACCTCTGGTATCTGGTCTCGGTTCAGTTCGCCTCGACCCAGCGCGTTTCGTATTTGTCGCCGCAGGATATGAAGTGGTGATTCGAAGAGGCCTTCACCTGCTTTCCGATCTTTCTCTAAATCTGCCTGCCAAACGCTCACACTTTGATCCGAGCGCCTCGCGACGAGTTCGGATTGAGACTGGATGTCGACAATGGTTGATTGATTGGCGCCGATCTGGACGGATTTGCCATCGCTCAACCGTATCGCCTGCACGAGACCTTCTTGGACGGATAACTTCGAATGTTCTTCAGTTGTGACCACGTCGAACCGCGTTCCAAGGATCTCAAAACGTGCTGACGGCGTGATCAGGATCATCGGTCGATTCGTAGCTTGCTTCTCCACTTCGGCAGAGAGGACCCCTGAGCGGAGACGCAGACTCTTCTGTGCCTGATCGGTGACGGTGACGGTTAGGACAGCCCCCTCGCTTGCGGACAGCATCGAACCATCGCGAAACCGGAATTCCAGAAAGGAATCCCTCGAGCGAGCTTCAATGATACCGCCGGTCAATGATTGCCCCACCTTCAAATCCTTGATCACCTTGCCCCCATCACCCATCCACTGAACTATGCCCTCGATCGATGTGATCGTCACAATGCTCGAAGGCCAGAAAATCCAGGTCGTCCATACGCCGATCACCAGCAAAAGGAATGTCACTGCGCTGAGAGCGTATTGAAAGCGTCGTTTTTGTGGTGAAGGTTTGTATTGTTCAAATTGGGAAACAAGCTCGAGCATCCGTGTTTCTGATGCACTCCTTGACTCATCAAATTCCTCAATCGTGGCCAGGGCCCCGTGGATATTGGCCATGCGCAGATAGTTCAACCGCATCTCACCATCAGATTCCAGTTCCCGCGATAGTTGAGCGATCTCTTGCCTGTTGGCTTTTCCGTCCAAATAACGATGAATCAGGGCTTCCCAGTCTTGTCCGGTCATGTCCCACCTCCTTCTGCAGCGTTTTGTCGCACTCGAAGTTCCATACATTCGTGCAATTTTTGTCGAATCCTTTGAAGCAATTTGTAGACAGCGTCCACGGAACGGCTACTGATGGCTGATAGTTCTGCGATGGAGCGCTCCTCATAATAGTAGGCGCGAAGCAATGCCCGGTGATCTTTGTTCAACCTTTCGATACAGGGTTTTAGGTGGTGCTGACGTGCGCCAAGTTCCACGGCGTGGGTCTGCCGATCCTGAAGCAACAACTCAGCAGCTCGTTCCGTAAGGCGTGCGCGCTGGCTGGAACGGCGAAGAAAACGTCGAATCTCGATTCTCACGAAACCGAGTGCCCAGCCGACAAAAGGGCGCTCTGCATCGTAACTGGCGAATCGTCGCCAGAGGGCGACCGAGCATTCCTGCATGATATCGCGGGCATCCGATCGGTTTGGCACGACCACCAGGACACAACGCAGGAGATCCGGCTCATGCTGGATCAGCAGCCGAGTAAAACGTTCGTGTTCATCAAGACGCTCCATATACAATATCCGCAGCCTGGACCAGGAATTGGACAATTATTTTAATATATGACCTAGGCGTCTGGTTTTCCAGAAGCCTAACACACGTGGGTAAATTCTGGGCATTCAATATACAGGTTGATGGGGGCAGCATAAATCCAGAGGGTAGTCTTTATAAAAGGTGGGCGATCTGCAAAGGACGGGAGATCTCCCTGTCATCGCCATGATGAACCAGGCTCGTCGGGAAGGGGACATACATGTTGTTAACAATCAACCAAGGAGTATCTCGGTGCGGTGCTCCAAAAATGGCATTTGATCACCCTGGTGCATCATGGAATAGGTTCGTAAAACATACATCTGCAATGAATTATAGTATTATAGGAGGCCGAAATCGATCGTTTTCTACGCGTGTTCGAGCCATGTCGACCCATTCTCACAGATACCTCAAGCTTGCGCTCCAACTGCAAGATCCTGCTCGGAACCTACCATCTGCTGACGTTTTTGTTGAGAATTACAAAAAACACAACGGTCTTTGGTCATTGTCCCAACGGTTCCCGGTGGCATGCGTTGATTTCAGAAAAAAGCGTTAGTTTTGCTGGACAGTGGAAGTAGTTAGGTGGGTCTGTCGTGGATCGCCATCTAGATATGGAACATTTAAGTGCCTTCATGCGGCCCCGATCAAGGTGCAAGCGCATGGGTGCACCCTGCTTAACATGGAATAAGTCTTCCAGGCCACGCACCGTTTAAACCTATTTGCAAACATCACGATGAAGAACAAAGGTATACTCATTGGATCCTCCGTTGCTGCCATGCTTGGTATGATATGGTTGATTTTTGGGAATGAATCCTTCAAGGCTCAGCCCACCTTCAAAGATGAAACCGAAGCTAGGTCCTACTTAAGGTCACAAGTCGCCAGTGGACAGATGTCTGAGGTGGAGGCGCAGGTCAGATTGGCAGAAATCATAGCCGGGCAGAATAAAGCCCGGAGGAAGGGGGGCAAAAAGAAACGAGCCTCTGGGAAGAATCAATTGTTTGACTCCTTGATGAAAGCGGTCGATCGAGGTGAAATGACGAAGGAAGAAGCCATGGAGCAATTCAAGAACCGTAAGGCGGCTGAGAAGGATCCTGGAAAAGCGCCCGCCCCAAAAAAGCAATGAATGCTTGGCTGACTTGAAAGTGATGAACCATTTCATTTCAAAACCCTTGTATGCCTCGTATGGCAAGAAAGAGATAGAAGCCGGTGTTCCAAGCTCGGGTTTTACCCTGATAGAGCTTCTGGTGGTCATCGCCATCATCGGGATCCTGGCAGGTATGTTATTGCCAGCACTTTCCAAGGCCAAGGATCGGGCCAAGCGAACCCATTGTCTGAATAATGTCCGCCAGTTGCAACTGGCCGTTTCCATGTATGCGGATGATCATGACGGTGACCTGCCCCCTCGGGATTACGATGCCGGTGAGGTCTGGATGGACCGTCTGGAGTCCTATTACGGGACTCGAGATGTGCTGAAGTGTCCGGTGGATCGGGGAAAGCGTGAGAACGATTATCTGATGAACGGGTTTGTCGATTTCTTTGCGGTGGAATCGTTCCGTGGCGACTGGAATGCTTTTTTCGGGGCCTACAAGTCGGGTGGTTTTCCCGGGATGAAACTCGCTGCAATCAGGGAACCTTCCGAAACGATCGTGCTCGGGGAAAAGAAGGCTGAATCAAAAGGAGATGCCTACATGGATATCTGGCCACCTGAATATGGCAGCGATCACTTGACCGAGGTGGCTCATGGCAAGCATCGCTCCGTCGGCAATGAGCGGGGAGGAGGTTCCAATTACGGTTTCGTCGACGGCAGTGTGCGCTTTCTCAAGTTCGGAGAAGCCTTCAGCCCTCAAAATATGTGGGCGGTGACGGACGAATTTCGAAATGCTCCCTTACCCGAATTATGATGCAATGCATTAAAGACATCAAAAGGAAGGGTTTTCATGGATCAGATGACTATCGAAAAAAGGGTTCGTATTCCATGTCGAAAGAAATGATAGAACAGGTTTATGAGTGATATTAATCAGGAAACACCCAGAGACGACCGCTACGAGCTGTTTGTTCAGTGCCTCGCCCATCATGAACCCGATCTTCGGCGCTTCATCCGGTCGCTACTACCGACACCGAATGACGTGGATGAGGTCGTGCAGCGGACCGCGATTGTTTCCTGGCGGAAGTTTGAACAGTTTGATCCCCAGACAAATTTCTTTAAATGGGCCGCGGTTATTGCCCGGTTCGAGACCCTGGCCTATCGACGCAAGATGGCCCGTGATCGCTTGGTGTTCCGTGAAGACATACTGGAACTCATGGCAGAAGAGGGGGTGGATGAATTGGAGGTCCGAAGGGCTGAGCAGGATGCATTGGAAAAGTGTCTCAAGGAAATGCCTTCCAAACAGCGACAGTTCATCACCCATGCTTACACCAAGGGTGTCAATATCGCTGAACTTGCCGAGGCATCCGGTTCCACTGCTGCGGCTTTTTACATGCGACTCAAACGATTGCGGCACAAGTTGATGGATTGCGTCGAATTGAAAACCATCCAATACAAGGAAGCCTCATGAGGCCGTTAACATCCCAGGAAGGTGAATGGATCGAGTCCTATCTCAACGGTAGCATATCTCCGGAAGCTTTTGAGGATTTGCAGGATCGCATGATCGAAAACCCGGTGCTGCGAAAGGCGGTGCGACGCTATTTGAGTCTCGACTATCATTTGCAGGAAGGCGGCAGTGCATTGGAAGAGGCGACTTCCGCCCAGAGGGGAGTCGGGGATTCCCAAGCCGCCACGTTCAAGGCTCATCGTTCCTGGCCTCGTACGGTCTGGGCTGCTGCCGCTTCCATCGCGGTGCTTGTGGTGGGTTTAAGCTTCTTCTTGCGGGAATCCAAGGCCAGTAGCGCTACCATCTCAGCGATTCATGGACCGGTGCAATGGACCAACAGTGAAGGTCAAACGCTTGATCGATTGCAACCTGGAACGAGTCTTGATCATGGTTTGCTGGAATCGCTTCTGCCCGAATCCTGGATCGAACTTACCTTTCAAGATGCCTCCAAGTTGACCTTGTCAGGACACTCGACTCTCATGGTATCAGTGGGCAAGCGAAAGCGATTACATCTTCGTAAGGGCAGTCTTTCCGCCGAAATTACCGCACAGCCTGAAAACCGGACCATGGTGTTGCACACACCGACTGCAGAGTTGCGAGTCCTGGGAACACGGTTCGATGTGGTTGCACAATCGGATGTGACCAAACTTATCGTCAACGAAGGGAGGGTTCACTTGAAAAGGCTGTTCGATGGAAGTACCGCGGAAATCTCAGGAGGGCAACAAGTGGTAGCAGACATCCATGACACTCAAAAGCCGAAGGTCGTCCCCCGTGGCAATGCCAGGCAGGTGTGGCAAAGCGATCTGGCAAAAGAGGTCAC
>JAAZXX010000153.1 GCA_014239995.1 Verrucomicrobiia bacterium | reverse complement strand
AATCGCCCAGAAAGTGGGTTGCAGTCCATTTTATCTCAGCCGCACCTTTTCAACCGAGACTGGCATGACCATTCCACAATACCTGCGTGACATCAGGATCGAAAAGGCTGCCGAATTGCTAAGAACCGGTGCCTGTAATGTCACCGAGGCGGCTTTTGAAGTCGGCTACAACAGTCCAAGCCACTTCAGCCAGGCTTTTTGCCAGATCATGGGTGTTTGCCCGGCGATGTATCCAAGGGGCAAGAGGTGATGGAACCCAAATAACCATGCCCCTCACTGCCTGTGAGAGTCTTCACTCAGGCTGCGGCGCTAGGTGTCGTTGGACATGATTCAGAAGCCTTTCAGCGTGACGAGACAAAGGTTGATTGTCATGAAATCCACGTTTGAATACGCATTCTTTACCATTGCCAACCGAGTCTCACTCAATATCTTTAATTTCACCTTGAACGATCACGACCCCAAACAGACCAGCCTCTCGACTGCCTGCAATTCAGGGGAACCCCAAGATTTTGGCAGAACGACAACAGACTCAGAAGGCGTTTCCACAATGTTCTTTCGATCTTCCTGCATGCACTGCAAGACCAAAACAAGGGCGTTTGTCCTTACCTTGCTCCTGGGCCTGGCATGGCTGCCCGCAACGAGCTTGGCTCTCGACATTAGCCAAGGATGGCGATTTGCCACGGGTGACGACGCTGCATGGTCGCGACCCGAGTTCGATGATTCGGCCTGGAAGCCGATCGAAGTCGGTAAACCCTGGGAGAAAGTAGGCCACAAGGGCTACGACGGCTACGCGTGGTATCGCCTGCGGGTGAGCATCCCGAAGTCCGAGAGCGAGGGTGCGTATTTCGAGCATTACCAGAGACTGAATTTGTCGCTTGGTGCGGTGGGTGACGTGGATGTGACCTACTTCAATGGCGTGGAGGTGGGCCGGACCGGCTCGGTTCCGGGCGATACACGGGGCCACAGCGACATGGTCAGGCGTTACGCGGTGCCAGCCGAGCACGTTCGTTGGGATGCCGAGAACGTGATCGCCGTACGGGTTTTTGACAACGGCGGTGACGGGGGACTCCACAAGGGGACCCAGACCCTTGCTGCGCCGGTGTGGCACGAGTTCACGACGGTTGACATCGACCATGGCAACGGCGACGGGATTCATTCGGCGGGTGCGCCGATGGATCTATCGGCCACGATAGGCAACGCGACCTTTGAGATCTTGGAGTGCACGGTGCAGTGGCTGGTCGAGAGCGACACCTGGCTGGTCGACCACCGAGAGCCTTTCGTCGACGGCTCTGAGCCCCTTCAGCTCTCGGCTGAGACCTCCCACACCCTGACACTGAGCTTCGAACCCCCAGCCGCGGGCTTTTACCATGTCACCTGCTCGTTCACGCGCAAGGGCGATGAGATGACTGTCTCGCAATCGAGGATGCGTGGCTATGCACCGGAGAAGATGGATCGCCCCCCTGAGCCCCCCGAAGACCTGCGTGGGTTCTGGGACGAGACGATCGCTCAGCTCGCCACCGTGGCGCCCCAATACAAAGTCGAGCCGAGCCCGGAGTGGAGCACGGAACAGACCGATTGCTTTCTCGTTGAGATGCGCAGCCTCGGCGATGTCCGGATTCGTGGGTGGTTCGAGGTGCCGAAATCTGCCGGGCCGCATCCCGTGCTGCTGAGGGTGCCGGGTTACACACAGGGGATGATGCCGACCCAATCGATACCCGACATGGCCGTGCTGTCGCTCAACATCCGAGGTCACGGTAACAGCACCGATGACGAGCCCGGGTATTACTGGTGGGGACCGGGCGACTATGTCCTGCGTGGGCTGGAGGACCCACAGAAGTTTTTCTACCGCGGGGCGATCATGGATTGCCTGCGCGGGGTCGATTTCGTGGCGACGCGACCCGAGGTGGATACCAGGCGCATCGCCATCACGGGAGGTAGCCAGGGGGGGATGCTATCGTTCGCCACGGCAGCGCTCGACAAGCGCATCGCGCTGAGCGCGCCGGATATCCCCTTTGTGGTCGACTCCATGAAGGGCTTCAAGATGACCTACTGGCCGGGGTCGATCATACGGGGCTGGCTGGGTAGAAAACCCGTGCACCATACCTGGGAGCTGGCGGGTGCGACATTCAGTTACGTTGATCCGAAGAACCTCGCAGGATGGATCGGATGCCCTGTCTTCATGGGTGTCGGCTTGCAGGACCGGGCGGCTCCCGCGCCAACAGCCTTCGCTGCCTACAACCAGGTCCGCAGTTCAAAAGATTACCGCGTGTATCCCGAAGCTGGCCACAGCACGCCGGCAGAGCATGATGTGGCCAAGATGGCCTGGATACGGGAACGGTTTGCCCTGGCCAAATGACCGCTGCCGTTCCCTGACTTCGAGGTGAAAGGAATGATCCCGCAGCCATTGCCTTTTGCGAGTGTGTTCAATATCGAGTCGCCCATCCGCATGCCTGTCGTGCGGCTTGAGTTCGCTGCCCAGGGCTTGGGTAAGGGGCCCCTCAAAAAGGGGGCTGCCTGTGAGAGTTGTTCACCATATCGTGCAGGGGAATGCGCTGAAAGGTCATGTGGGCCTGGCTGCCCTCGTAGAGGATGCCGACGGTATTTTTGTCAATCAGGGTCATGCACGAATAGCCTGCTCCAGTGCCCTCGTCCAGGAGCAGGTGATGTTTCCCGGGCCAGGTGAGCCCGCGGTCAGCCGATGCCTTGATGGTGATGCGATGTCGTTCGCGTGTGCTGTTGGGGTTTGAGAAAAGAAGCCAGTCACCTGCATCCAGCAGGCTTCCCATGCAGGCGATGGGTTCGACCAATGCACCCTCGGTGCTGCTGTGCTTCTGCCAGGTCCTTCCCATGTCCTGGGTCGTCATGACTACGCGTGCAGGTTTTCGGTTGTAACGGCAATTGAGCATCAGTAGTCCAGGCTTGATTTCCACGACCTGTGCCTCGGTTGTATCCTCCAATGCGCCTGTGCCGATGTGCCAGGTGAGACCATGGTCCCTGGAATAAATGATGGTCGAGCGCGGCAGGCGTGCCCTTTCCGGGCTGTCCAGGAATTGAGCCGCGAAGACGAGGGTGCCATCCAGCATGGTGATCCCACGCCCTGGTCCCTGCAGGAGGAAACTCCATGACGGGTCTTTGACCTGACCAGTGATATTGATGGGGCTGGACCATGTCTTTCCGTCGTCGTCACTGCGGACCAGCATCAGTTGACCTGTTTCTCCAGGAGTGAGTCCTGGGCCGGAACCGTGCCAGGAGCGATTACCGTGACTCCATGTCGCCATGACCCAGATGGTGTTGGTCACCTGGTCGACAAGCACGGCCGGGTCACCAATGCCATCGTAGTGCCAGTCGGGATCCTCGCCCATGTCCATGATGACCTTCATGGGCTCCCATGCATGGCCGCCACGTGTTGATCGCGACATGCCAACGTCAATATCCCCGGGGAGGTCGCCGCCGCTGCGATGGCGGATATCATACACGCCGATCAGGGTTCCCTGGTTGGTTGTTGCCAGTCCGGGGATGCGATAGGTGTCATTGCCATCCTCCCCAGCCTGGCGCAAAGCAAGCCCCATGCGTTGAATGGATGGTCTTGACTCGAGAATGACTTGCTGGTCGTTGGAGAACATCAGTCGCCGGCATCTTGCTCCCACACGGTGATCCAAATCCGCATCCTCCTTCAACACCGCAGCGATCCAGATGTGATTGTCTCCCTCCATGAGCTGGTGGCTTGAACCCTTGCAGTGCAAGACCAGAGGGGTGCTTCGTTTACCCAGGAGATGTGACTGGGCAATGGGTGCGCCATGAAAGGTGCTGGAGGTGCCAAGATAGACCTGTGTCGAGAGGATGTCTGTGGGATCCGTGCTCCCTTCAAGAGTCATCTCCAGGCCTGACAGGGAGATCAGATCCCTGTTGCCCCTTGTGCGGATCCTCAGTTTGATGAGTGGACTGGCCTTGGTGCCCACCAGGGCTGGTAATACCAGGGGCTCGACCGTGACCTCGGTGATTTCCTGAGGGGAAGGGGGGCTCAACTGGAGATCATCGATCAGGATCCCGGTATCTCTAGGACTGGTGACGGTGAAGCGAATCTGCCGTGCGTTTTCATCCTGAAGGGGAATGCGCACCCGCGAGAGGAAGGGACGTCCCACACGGATCGCCTTGTCGCCATTGTAGATTTCCATCCATTCTCCACGGTCGCTCTTCTGCTCCACACGAAAGGTAAATGGTTTTTTGCTGGTCCAGCGTTCCGCCCAGAAACCCAGGTCTCCACGGGTGAGGACTCCCTCAGCCAGCTTGAGTGTCACGCGACTCATGGGGCCTCCGGCCAGTTGCAGGCAATGTCTGCCGCTGCGTGCGTGCCTGTCGTCGATGATGCACTGCCCCGGGCCGGATATCCATGTGCCCATGGCGTTTTCCAATGTATCGACCGGACCTGCCCTGGAGGATTCGAAGCCGATGAGTGGTGAAGCAGGTGGCTTCTGCACCCCGTCGGGACCCGATGCGGCCATGGTCCTGACATGATTGCCAGCCAGGATCATGATGATGGTCCAAATTGTATACTTCAGAAACAGGAATCCAGGCATATCGTTATTTATTTAACACGGCTGGAGATAGATGATGTCTCTTTGTCCCTGAGCCGGCTCGTGATCATGTGATATTTTTACGGTTTTTTTCAAAGGCTGCGTTGCCCGGGTTTAAGCCGCTGAACGGGCCATTTGTCCCAGGAAGCCCCGTGACTGTCTCGCGCCAGAACACGCGAACCTTGATTTTTCCCAGGTGGGTGGCGGCCGTGGACGTTTTGCTGTTCCCGACGACGCATTGACATTTGTAAACGCCACCTGCTTTTGTGCGCGGTACCTTTGAGCTGCACTCAGGAAGCTTGTCAAGGATCTGGTGTGACTCCATCCCTAAGGGATCCGTGTGGGACTGTCAATAAGGCATGCGCGGTGTTCAGGTGTCCTGAACTTGTTTTGAAAACCTGCTAGTAGCTTGATCTGGAACCGATAGTCCAAAGGTCCTCGGTATGAGTCCATGAGAGATCCTGGGTTGCAAGGGGCGTAACTTCGACATAACAGGGTTTTTGCCTCATTTTCCGGCATCAAGGTACCGGTTGTATTGCCAACGTTCACGGTGTGATCCGTCCTTCTTTGCATCGCACAGGAGCTCACGCCAACTTCCATTGTCCCGGCATTCAGGACTGGCATCGTGATCACGCTGGAATTCAGTAAACCTCTGCGTGTCAATGTCACGGTAGGGGTTCCCACGTTGCGTGCTTGGCCGGAACGAAATCGATTTTGCTGCTCTGGTCTGATACTTGCTTATAGACTCCCCAGGAGATGTGGATTAATACCGAGATAGAAAGGTCATACGGATGTCAAAAGCAGTCATGAATCCTGAGGAAGTTCGGCGTTTCGCCAAAGAACTCAAGAACTTTAATGCGGGGCTTCAACAGGGGATGACCCTGTTGGATGCCCGGTTCAAGGCATTGGGCTATAGTTGGCAGGACCAGGAACATCAGCGTTTTGCCGAGGAATTTACCCAGACGATGCGGACCTTGAAAAAATTCGTTGAAGTTTCGAATCAACACACTCCCTTTCTGCTGCGCAAAGCCCAGCGTATTGAGGATTACCTGGATCAACGATAGTGATGACTGATAAGGCCCAAATTCACTCCTTTGACGCGCTGGCATCGTTTCGAGTCCGCTTGATTCAATACGTCGAGAAAGCCACCACTGCCATCGATGAGGTCAGCAGTGATGTTCGGAGAACCATGGTCTGGCTGGAAGACCAACAAAAGCCTTATTGGGAAACTCAATTACGAAAGCGCCGGCGCACCCTGGAAGAAACGCAACATGAAAATTTTGGGGCCAAGCTTTCTCAGTTTCGAGAATCGAGTGATGCCAAAGAGATGGCAGTTCAACGTGCCAAACGAGCTCTCCTGGAAGCCGAGGAGAAAATGGATCGAATCAAGGTATGGTGTCGACGTTACCCGAGTGATGTGGAACCGATGGGGCGTGAGGTGGAAAGGCTTCGGACGGATCTGGATCAGGACTTGAAGCAAGCGGCCGCCTATTTGGAGCGTATCCTGCAGGCATTGGAAGCCTATGCGGCACTGAACCAGGGGCTGGAACCGGTGCCTGAGACAGGTGAATCAGATGGTCACGAATTCACCGAGGCCGGTGAGCTTGAGAAAGGGAAGACATGAGTTTGTCTGAAAAAAATCAATTGATGCATTTGACCAAGGATTTGCTCCGGTCATGGAATGAAACACGACGGGTCTGGAAGGATGACAAGGCGGAATCATTTGAGCGAACCTACATCAATGAATTGGAATCGAGTGTAAATCGTGCCATTCACGGAATGGAAAAACTTGATACTATTCTCAAGAAAGTGAGGCAGGATTGTGGATGAACTACTCTCAGCAGGGAAGACCCTTTCGACCCTGGAGCAGCTCCAGCAGGCCTTGAATGAACTTGGTGCCCGCGAGGCGTCCTTGATCGAGGGGCGGGAAAGGGAGTTGACTGCCATTCGACGGAAATTCGATGCCTTGAAAGTCCGCTCTGCTCAGGAGGCTGAGGCACTGGCGGAGAAAAACCGTGAAATCCTGGATGCAGAAAGGCAAGGCCTCGAAGCACGATTCACTTCCCGGAAGCAACGTATCGATCAAGCATGGACCCATGCGAAGGCTGCGCTTCATGAGGTGGCGGAGCAGACTCGCAGTCAGCGGAAGTACGAAAATCAAAAAGAGCTGCTACTGGCCAATCGGGTTTACGACGCCGATTTGCAGGCCTTGGACCAGGCTCACAAAGCCTTGTTGTCGGAGTTGTCGCTCGAGGTGGGACGTCTTGAAGGTGTCCGGCATGCCGGGTGGCATGTTTTTCGCGGATATCGAGCCTTTCGAAACTGGTTTCAAAGGGAAGGTGAAGCGACGACTGCCGTGGCGAATGATGGAGAGGCTGGTTTGCTGCTGGAATCATTGAGATCCCACTTGAATCAACTCGAATCCCAGCTCGGATTTGCTCCCCGGAATGCCCTGGCACGGTTGTTTTCGATCCTTTCTCCATGGGTGATGCTGCTGTGTGTTGCTGCGGGTGGTGCGCTTGCTGTATTTGTTCCCCAGGTTTCGAGTGTCATCGGTTTGAGTGCAGATCAGTTGCTTGGATGGGGCGGCGTGGTGGCCGGCTTGGTCGTGGGTGCTTACGGCCTTGGTTTTATGATGGCCCGCTCTCAAGTAAGGGCCATTATCGACCTGTTTTCGAGATCATCCCAACTCATCACTCATTGCCAATCAGCAGCGGATCAAAGCAAGGAGAAAGGGGTGGCTTCCATCGAGCAATCTCTCCAAGAGGTAGAAGCTCGACTTGATGCCTCTTCGCGTGAAGCGGATGCTGTCGCCGTCAAGCAACTCGAAGCTGGTTTGGCTAAACTGGGGCCTCAACATGAACGGTTGATTGTCCGTCATGAGCAAATGGCGGAAACGGCCCTGACGGGAATGACCGTTGGAAAGTTGACTTCACCTGCTGGGGGTGGGACGAATCCAAGCACACCCTTGCATCAGGTTGAGTCCGATCAGCAGTCCATGGAAGAGGAAGCGATGGGGCGGTTTCGAAAGGGGATCGATGAGCTTGTGGCTGATTGGAACGGCCTTGTTCCTGATGGGATTGCTCAACTCAAGGCGAGTCAAGGTGCCATGGGCGAAATGACGCAGCCATGGAACGCAGCTGCTTCAAAGAATTGGCAAGCGCCAGAATCGGGTGATCCTGTTGGTGGCTTCGCGGAGCTGGTCATTGATTTGAAGCAATTTCTTG
>JAAZXX010000152.1 GCA_014239995.1 Verrucomicrobiia bacterium | reverse complement strand
AGGATCTCCTCAAAGAAACGTTCCGTCTCCCTGACCAATGAGGCACGGTCGTGATCAAAAAATTTCAACAAGCGCGGATCCGGCATGATATCCTTGAGCATCCGTGTTCCCAACCATTGACCGGTAAAATTTCGGACAAATGCCCGCCGATGCTTCTTGCCGAGCAGCCGGCGGGTTTCATGGGCCAATGCCACCGGGTTGGACAATTTTCTACTGGCGGCCATGTTCCTCAGCTTGGCATCCGGAGGGGCACTGCTCAGGAAATAGCTCAAGCGACTGGCAAGATCCCAATCATCAAGTCTTCCCGTTTTGAGGCCTTGATACAGGAAGTTTGGAGAAATCAAAGCACGCCTCACCGCAAGGTGCAGGGCGTCCTGAAGACGTTTTTCCGGATACTTCAGGCGATGGGCACGCACAAGTTCCATGTATCCTTTCAATGAAACATCAGAGATGGGGCGTCGGAAAGCCCTGGACAAGAACCTGCGCAATACCACTTCAGCAAAATCCATGTCGGACATGTCCACGTCCCTCAATCCAAGGAATTGTTCAGATCGTGCCAACCTTCGTCGCTCCAGTTGACTTGAAGTCAAGCGTGATGGACCTTCAACTTGAACCCCCAGGATATCCAAGGCGGGGCCAAAACGGTGCATTTCCTCGTGTACATAGTTTTTGCACCAGTTGTGAGGACCGTTGGACAATCCGCCCCCATAAACGGCCGGTGGGCCGTCCAACTGCGGGTCACTCAGGTCAAGGGTCCCACTCTCCATGAGCTGGCGAATGGCCTCATAGAACTCCACCTGTGTCACCCCCCGCTTACCCCCTTTGAGCTGGATCGCCGCTGCGTAGAATCGACGATCATTCAACAGACGATCGTCGATGAATGCGTGCGAAAGTTCCCGCGAATCAGGGTCAGAGTAAACCGGTCCGTCAGCCCACCGGAAACCCAGGACCTCCCCTTGGAACAATTCTGTTTCAAAGCTCAAGTCCTGAACAGGCTTACCGTCCGCAGCAATACTCAACACATTCAGGAGTCTCAATTCCTGGAAAAGTGAATATTTCTTTTCACCGTTCGGGCGGGCATAAACTTCCAATCGAAACGGCTGGTTTCGCTTGTCACTGAACATGGTGTCACTCTGGAAACTTCGAGCTTCGATCAGGATCTTGTAGATGCCGTTTGCGGGCACTTCATAAGAAGCAGTCCAGCCTGCGGCGCTCGCCATGTTGCGTGAGGAAACAAGTCGATAGGCATCTTGAGCAAGAGCCCCCCCTCCACCCTCTTCCGTACTGAGGGTGGAGGGGCGGACACGATGTTTCTCCGGTTCATGGTAAGCAAGGGAGATGGGAGCAGGCAAAAACTCATCAGCAATCGCAGTGGCAATCTGCAGATATTTTTCCAACAGGGGCGGAGAAAGCACCAGGCCCGAGGCGACATTGTCAAAACCATCCCTCGAGTCATCCGCAGGAAACGAAGGGGGAGTTACAAAATCAGGGTAATCGAACAAGGCTCGTATCGTATGCTCGTATTCCACACGATTCAGACGCCGTGGCAGCGTACCACCCACGGGCGCGTGCTGTGTGAGAAATTCTGAAAGCCCTGCCAGCACCACCTCGCGCTCATCCAGATTGGGGATGGATTGCGCATCCCGTGGGGGCATCTCACCGGATTGAATGACCTCATGCACACGCGTCCAGAAATCGACATCCACTTGTTTCGTCCCGTCCAAGGAAGGCTCTTCAAGATGCACCCCCCCTTCCACAGAGTCTTCCTCCCCGGAATGGCATTCAAAACAATGACGCTCGAAAAAGGGTAATGCCTGTTGCAACAACGGATCAGCTGATAGAAAGAGGCTCCCGCAAAAGGCAGAGCTGCACCAAAGGAAATACTTCATGCCGGTTCAGGATAAAAAGTCATTCAAATTCTGGTTGGCGCCAGCAAACTGGTCGATCTCCATGCCAAATTGCTGCATCATGGTG
This sequence comes from Verrucomicrobiia bacterium, assembly GCA_014239995.1. Classification (GTDB taxonomy): domain Bacteria; phylum Verrucomicrobiota; class Verrucomicrobiia; order Limisphaerales; family AAA164-E04; genus AAA164-E04. Next base: position 5,842 of record JAAZXX010000152.1, on the reverse strand, counting down.
ATGAACAGATCCCCCAGAAGACGCGGCCTGCGTGTGGACCTCTCATACGCCCAGTGGTGTCCGTGCTTGAAACCTCCACCGCTGATCAGCGTCGGGAGATTGCTGTTGTCATGCGTGTTGGAATTTCCCATCCCACTTCCAAAGACGATGAGGGTTGAATCCAGAAGGGAGCGCCCCTGAGCATCCTGATGAGAGCTTACCTTTTCCAGGAACTGGGAAAACCGCTGCACATGCTCCCTGCCGACCAGGTTGTATTCCGCGATTTTCGCCGCTTCTTTTCCATGATGTGAGAGGCCATGATAACCCGCGCTCAATCGCCGCCCGTTGATCTCAAAAACCTGGCTCCATCCCGGCACGAGGAAACTCAATACCCGCGTCGAGTCGGTGGTCAGGGAAAGTGCCATGAGATCATACATGACCCTCTCGCACTCCAGCGCCTGTTCGGGTGAAACAGGGTCAACGGGTGCCAGCACATAATCTGTCTTCGGGTAGGGACGTTCCAGCCAGTCCTTCTGTTTTTGAAGCCTGCGCTCCACTTCCCTCAGCGAGGTCAAGTACTCATCGAGTTTTTCCTGGTCACGCCGTGATACCTGTCCCTGGATGGCCTTGGCTTCCTCCATCACATCGTCCAGCACACTGCCATTACCATCCAGCACATAGGCCATGCGTGCACGGTCGCTATCGGAACGAAACAGGGTTTGAAAAAGTACACTGGGCCTGCCAATCATCGGCAAGGCCACTCCCTCCCTGGTGAAGCTCAACCGTGCCGCGTCTGGGGGTGTCCCGCAGGTGAGTTGCAGCGATCCATATCGCGCATGATGCCCCACATGGTCGGCAACCAGTTGATCCATTGAAACCGATCCAGATGCCGATCCGCTCATCCATGCCTTCCATCCCTCGTGTCCATGCCGCCCCCTGTGATCAAGCCCGGAAAAGATGGAGAACTGGTCCCGGAACCGTGTCAGGGGCTCCAGAACGTAGGGCATGTCATAGGATTTGCCCGTTTGCCTGGGAAAAAAATCAGCTTGATGAAATCCAAGGTAAGTTCCGATGCATACAAGTCGCTTGGCAGGGTTCGATGAACCCGCAGCCTGTAACGATGCATCCTTGAAGGACTCGAGCATCGGCAGGGCGAGGCTGAATCCCAAACCTCGAAGAAAACGTCTTCGATCGAGGGGTACTTTCAAGGCTTTACTACGAGAGGCCTGCCATCCTTTCATGAAATCATCCATGTCTGCATTTTACGTTTTGAATCCTGGATACCATCAAGGATACCTCCGTCAAGAAATGACCCTGCAAGAGGTGCCACAATCATGCATCCTTCCTGAAAAAGCATGGGGCCAAGAGTCATCCTGGCGTCAAGACTAACTCGATTTGTATCCACGATCCACGTCAAAATTGGCGCCTTCTCATGTTGAAACTGCTTTATGCCTGACGAAACCTTTCATCGCTTTGAAAGATCAGCTCCTCACTCCAAAAATCAAGCCAGGAGTTGTTCCATACAAATACCAGGAGAACCCCCTTTGGATCTAGTGGCTCCCGGCGAGCAAGTGAAGAGCTTATCCTGCTTCGCAGGAACGGTATGGAGAAAGGGAAGAGGTTTGCCCGACTTGTCCGAGTGCAGTGTGCGATCGTCAATCAGCCAGATTGGGAATACTGCTCTGGAGCAGTTGCATCGTTACCGTTGCTGTCTGGAGCATCAATGGTGAAAAAGTTACCAGCAAGCAACAGGAAGGTTCCCTTCCCAGCTGATCCAGCAAATCCTTCACCACAAGGAATAACCATCTCGAACTTTCTTTGCTTGTGGAATAATGATATCAGCCATCACTTGGAAAAGCATCCACAGCTCAGACCTCTGTTCCCGTTTTGATTTCAATTCAATTGCATGAGCAGGGCATTGGCCTTGATGGCGTGTGGATCACCATCTTCGGCAGCTCTGACGAGATCTTGTTGAAGCGTTACCATGCTGTTCCGCAGGATCATGCCTTGTTCAAAAGTAAGGTTATCCTGGTTTCGGATGTGCATGATCGACACAACGGCTTTGTCATACTGCCCGTCCCGGAGGGCTTGCGTGGCAATCCCAATGTTTTCTCTGGTCGCCGGGTCGGCATCCGCGAATGCTGATTCCAGTTGTGAAGCGGCTTCAAGCACATTCTTTGGAGTGCGAGCCAGGCGCTCATCCTCAGACATGCCACAGCCAAAGAGGGTCACCACCAGAAGTCCGATCAGTAAGCGCCATTGATTACACATAGCTTGATTCAGCTTGCATGACATCGTTTGGGTTACGCGCCTTTACGAGCCGTTCTTGGACCTTGGATTGTTCCACAGCCTGCCGGGGCGTTCCCCTCCGCTGGATGCATTAAAACCGGAAAGGCGGAAATACGCGACATGCTGGATATATTCCACATGTCCTCCCAGGGATCCCATGTTTCCGCCACCGTTGTGTCTGGCCGTGATGCCTTCATGTGGATAGTTCGCCACCGAAACCCAGAACGGGGTTCGTTCGTCAGGTTCCCAATAGATCACATCGTTGGAATCGAAATCCGAAGTCTTGAACGTCTTGGTCAGGACTCCATCAAAGCCATCGGAATAATTGGACACCGAACCATTCATCGTGTAGCTGGAAATTTTACCGGTAAAAGGACGGGATTTAAACAAAACAGTATTGGTTCGATCAATCGGGCAACGATAGATTTTACGGGATTGCAGGGTCGACCACAGCAGCCCTCCCTCGATATTTTCTTCTTCTCCTCTCGAGCGACCACGCTCCACCTTGGAGAGCCAACCCCGGCTTTTGGCAGGACTTCTCCAACCGCTGAATGGCAGAAACTCATCATTGTCCATACTATACATGGTCGTAGCCAGGAGAATCTGTTTGAAGTGGTTGATGCAGCTCGTGCGGTGGGCCATTCCTTTCGCCGTCGAAAGAGCTGGCAGAAGTAAACCCGCCAGAATCGCAATGATGGCAATCACCACCAGCAACTCTATCAACGTGAAAGCCTTCCGGGCCTGCCTTGGCGCTGCGAGTCTGGCAACTGTGATCATATATACAACCTCATGCTTCTGGAAGATTCCTTCAAGAAAAAACAGCCAGGGTCAACACTGATGGGCATGTCAAAAACACCAAGCCATTCTGGGCTCAAAAGCCTGTAGGCATCCAGTGCTTACATTTCCCCCATCACAATATGATCCACCAACACAATCACACATGATGCTGTGTAAAACCTGACTTGAGAATGACACGCCTTGTGATGCAGAGGTCGGTTTGGGACAGTTTTCATTGACGAGGAAGCCCCTCTAGTTTAACCAAATTTTGTGTTCAGATATTTTCCATCTCGAGGCTCCGTCTTCGTTTTCTTAGTTTTCATTGGATTGAAAATACATGCCCAGGAAACAACCCCCCCTCAGATCACCAGTGCCCGGCTTGTTGAAAACCAGTTTCAGGTCAGCTTCAGCAGCGTGGCAGGTGGCAGCTACAGTGTGCTGAGCTCAGGGGATTTGACGACAGGTGACTGGTCGGAAGCGGCGACAGGAATCATTGCCTCCGGGGAAATGAGCACCTGGCGGGATCCCTCTCCCTTGGGCGGACAACAATTCTATCGGGTGCGAAGGGACAAGTAATCTGCCTGCCCCAGAAACAGCAGACATCAAACCCCTTGCTGGGAACTTTGAAGGCTGGAACTTTGCATGAATTAGGAAATTTTCAAAAACCAAGCCAGACGCTATCCATCAATTTGCTGAACGAGGAGCCTTGGGCTCCAAGCCTATCTGGTGCTTTTTGCTTACTCAGGCAAACAGCGACATGCAGATACTTCTAAAGATTCGGGTTCTTTTTTTTGTTACTACCTTGTGCATTTTGATCGGGTGTTCAGAGAGGTTACCTTTCTCCGAAGAGAACAGCTATCCGGTAACAATCATCAAGCCGGTTATCTTCGTGGGTGAATCGTTTGTAGGACCAATCACAAAAGCGCAGACGGAAAGGCTCATGAACCTGCAGGTTTCATTGGGGGGAAACAATAATCCTGAGGGGTATATTTTCCTTGCGGACAAAAACGGAAAAAGGACCAGGACGACGACATCAACAGAGTACCTGGAAGCTAAAAACAAAGGGGCTGTAACAACTACCACATTCGATATATCCATGGCGAGTTGGTTCAGACAGGCGGCCGGCACCCTGAAATTTGTGCGTGCATCGAAGCCATCAAAACAAAGTCAATGGACGGATGAGGTTCTGGAAACATTGCCTGTCACACTGCTCAACTGGGTTGGGTCGGAGGAGCGCGAACAACATGAGAAAGATGCCGCCAATGGTATCAGTCTGAAATCTTACATGGAGAAGGTGGAAATCAAGCAATGGCAGTCCAATTCCAACAAACTTTCCTTCAGCCATAACGGAGTGGCTTACTACATCGAAATCCTGGCAAAAGGGGATCATGATAACGACTTACATGAAGATTTGCTGGTCATGGTGAGTTACTATTACGAAGGCGGTTCAGGTCGTGGATACAATTTGCACGTGATCAGCAAAAGTGATCCATCCGTGACCCGGCAAGTGGCATTTGACATAAGGTAGCAAGGTTCTCGACCAAGTGGCATGCCGCCGATGGAAGTAAATCTCCAAAACAACCCACCACTGTCGGCAAAAGCCTCCTGGGTAAAGTCGCTGCCATCGGATTGCCCCATCAAGTGAATGATCTCTTCTGGTTTGGACAACCAGGAGAAGGGGATTGTCCAAATTTTGGTGAGAAGAAAAACGCATCAGAAGTTGACCAGGAATCGAAACTGCGCAATGTCGGTTTTACCGCTCTGGCCGGGACGGGCCACATACTGGGTCTTTCAACCTCACCACTCTTGTAAGGGACTCCAAAGAGTCGCCCGGTCACTCGATGATTGCCATCGATCTCGTTGATATTCTGACTCGGCACTTCAGCAAACCAGCCAGCAGCCCATCCCATGCGATCATCCATGGCCATGTTGGATATTTCGACACCATTGTTACGACTTGGAACCAGTGCCTCATTGAGGGAGGCACGCTCAACATATCCCATATGCTTGGAGCTGCCCAGTTCCTCCATGCTGAAGGGTTCCTTCAGATGCCCAAGGCGAATCTTGCCCACATATGGGATGGACCTGAGAACGTCAACCGACCATCCCATGACGACCTGGACAAGGACCAGTTACCCGCTGAATATGAGCAGATCATGAACCTGGATATCATGGAACCTTTCGACTGGATAGGTCTTATGCCGATGCCTGGAAGCATAGATGCTATCCTGAAAAGGGCGCAGGCCTTGAAACTCCTGTCCGACTCAGCTGATCGAGTCATCGGGACGCTGGCCGGGTAAGATAATCAACAGAACAACGTGATCCAGTTCAATGCGATCTCTCAGGTGATTAATGCAAAAGCTGTCGTGAGCCACGATGTGACATGGAGGCTTATGGACCAGAGCCCTCATCAACGGATGCTGATTACCCCTTTGAAACAAAACGACAAATCAATACCCTCGGTAGGATCAAGCTTTATGTTAGTGATCGCCACCTTCGCGTTATAATGGTTTCTTACAACTTCAAACACCATCACATGGGAATAACGATCACAGATAAGTTATGAATGATGTCATGCCCTCGGAACTTTCAAACACACAATCCGGGTTTCATTGCTGAAGGAAATTGCTTTGAGACTTAGGAAAATGACAATGGAGAGAGTCACGACTTGAAAGACTTGAGTCATTTCAAAAACCAACGGGACTAAGCCTGCTCGATAAGTTGTTTCTTGTATTTCGCCTTGTTTTCCGGAGAGATTTGCAGATGCACCGACTGAACATGTTCCGCCTGGTAGAAT
>JAAZXX010000151.1 GCA_014239995.1 Verrucomicrobiia bacterium | reverse complement strand
AAGGTCCTCCACCAGGCGTTCTGAAGTCAAAATATCTCGTAGCCGTGTGGCAATCGACCAGGCTTCCTGCTCGGTCGCGGAGAATGGAGTGTGCACGCGTTCCTGTGCTTCCTGGCCGGTGACCTCGTTTTCTTTCAGAACGAATTGACATTCAACGGACACCTCATCCGGATCCAGGGATACCTCTCGCACCTCGGGGGCTCCGAAATTCAGGTGAGCCGTCGGCGGATAGGGCAGGGCATCTGGAATCGAGCCCATTAAATCGCTGAAACAGCGATTGACAAAATTCAGAATTCCAGGACGACTTCGGAAGTTATCCTGAAGGTAAATGACCTGGCTCTGTTCCTGTTCCTCTCCCCACTGTGCTTCATAACGTGCAAAATATTTGGGGCTTGCCAGGCGAAACCTGTAGATGCTTTGTTTTACGTCCCCAACCAGGAAGCGGTTGGCGCTGGGCCCAGTCCCGGCAATGGAGGTTAATATGGCATCCTGTGCCGCATTGATATCCTGGTATTCGTCGACGTAAATGTATTTAAATTGAGATCGAACCATACCAGCCAAGGGAGTAGGCGTGGAGGTTTCACGGTTCCACAGGAGGGTTAGGGCATGTTGTTCCAGGTCTGAAAACTCGAGGCCTCCACGTTCTCGTTTTTTTCTTGAAAACCGGGCATTGAAAAGCTGAGCCAATTGTAAAAGCACGACAGCCTGTTCGCGAAACCAATGCCAATCTTCTTCAAGGGGATCCTTCTCATGCCCTTTCATCCAACACAAAGGGGCAAGGAAGTGGGCCTCCTCGAACAAACCCTCAATGGGTTCACGGTGTTTCTGTTTGCTACGTGGAGGCCAGTGCTGCTTCTGGTCCCGTTCAAGGAGCCCGCGCAGGCACAGACCGAGTGTCTGCAACGATCCATCGCCTTGATCACATGCACGAACAAGGTCTAGACAGGCCGCTGCGTTGGTGTTTTCCGGGGATTGTGTTTCAAGGGCAGGCAACCATGCCTGGATAAATTCCTTGCCTTCCTCAAGAAGCCAGTCTCGCCATCGTGTCGGTTCTTCTTTGGTGAGAGCTTGAATATGCTGGTTTAACCAAGCCGCAGGGTCCACCATGGCCTGACTAAAAGCGTGAATGTTGAGAATCCATTCACGCAGACCCTGATCCCATCCCAGTTCAAAATCCTGTACATACCTTCTGACTGCTGCGGCAAAGTTTTCCTTGGATGCGTATTGTTCTTCCAGCAACTCATCCAGAACCTGTCCCTGAAGGGTTGAAAGTTCTTCTGATTCCATCACGCGCATTTGTGGATCGAGATCTAGGGCGTGAAAATGCTGGCGTATCAGGCGAAGGCAAAAACTGTGTAAGGTTCCAATCGAAGCGGCGTCAATATGCGCGAGTTGTTCTTGGATTACCGGGTCATGAGGATTGGTCTCCAGCGCTTCATTCAGACGACGCGCAATGCGTTCACGCATCTCCGTGGCAGCGCTTTCAGTAAAAGTCACCATCAGGAAGTCCATTAGCGACGTTTTTTGTGAAGGATCCAGCAACTGGGACATGCACCGGTCGATGAGGGTGCGTGTCTTGCCGGTGCCGGCACCAGCAACGACAAGGACGTTGCCTTCAGCCTCAATGGCTCTGAGTTGAGCGGGCGTATGTTTCATTGGGATTTTTCACCGTAGGAAGCCTTGTCCAGTTGACGCCAGTTTTGTGTACTGGGATCCACCCGGCATATCCCTTTGAATTGGCAATGTTCACAGGGAGTCTGTGTGCCGTGCTTAAATGGGGTAACGTCTATATTCCCCCGCAGTATGGAATCACCAAATTCCTGCAGGAGCTTGAGGGAGTGATCTAGAAAGTGCTCGAACACTTCAGGATCCATGACATGCCAATGATTCTTTTGTGGGGTCCCATTCTTGTTTATCTTGTAATAAAACTGATCTCCCAGTGGCTCATCTTCACGGCAATCCATGTGTGGCAGTGCCATGATGTTGAAACACCCACGGTGTTGGTATGCTTTCTTGATGGACGCGGTTTTTTGAACCAGTGACAAGGCATCGTTTCGAGAGGATTTACCTTCATAGCGACCGCGTAATGTGGTGAAGAATGCTCCCGCAGGGATCACGGGACTTTCGGGGAAAATGGAGGACGCTTCAACATGGCGAAGGACATTCATGTAGGTGGCAAGCTGAAGTTGTATGCCATTCCAGCTCAGTGTAGGATCCGGCGTCTTTTTACCAGATTTGTAATCGATAACGATTGCCATCGATGGACCATTTTCAACCTTGCATAAATCGACCCTGTCGATGATTCCGTTGAAAAGCATGCGGATCCCATTTGAGAGGGATATTTCCAGGGGAGGGATGCTGGGCGTTGTTCCTCCAAAAGCAAGCTCTACGGCTGCTGGCTCAAATGCGTTGAAGGACATCCATTCAACAATGACCCCGATATAGGTTTCCAGTGCCTTGCCAAGGGACATGGCCGTCATTCGATTCGAGGCACTGTCCTCCATGAGTCCATTGTGAAACACTCCAGCGGCTTGTTGGCATACTTGTACCATACGCTGTTTTGCTTCATCAGGTTTCAGGTCATGCCATTGAAGTCCATCCTGCTGAAGCGAATGATGGAACATCTCAAGGACCTCGTGCTGGAAACTCCCAAGCCTGCGAGGATCCAGTTCAAATGGAAGCCGCTCCTGAGCCCGAAGTCCTGCCTGGACAAAGAAACGGAAAGGACATGCTGCAAAAGCCTCGATCCGACTCACCGAACATTGCATTTTTTGGGGATCCAGTGCGTCGGTGTAAAGTATTTTTGCGATGGCCTCGTCGAGCGACGGGGTTGACCGGTCTTGAGAGAGCAAAACAGGGATGTCACGTTGGGAAAACCCAGGTAAAAGCCGCCTCCAAGTCGTTTCAGATTGCTGTCGTTGCCAATTCCAAAAATCGTGATCGAGTAAAAGTTCACGTTCGTGGAGGATGGTGGCAAAGGGTTCTGGATGTGTGGAATAAACGGTTTTCAACCCCGGGAAAAGTTTCTGTACATGTTGAACGAACACCGAAGGGGCAAGGGTTCGTCCGTCTGCATCACTTAAAGCATAGCTGATATGCAGGAAATCACTGGCTCGGGTACATGCAATGTAGCCCAGGAATCTTTCAGTCGCCAATTGTGTCCGATATCGGGTTTCAAGTCTCAAACCTTCTTCCTCGACGCACAGGCGTTCCTGTTCGTCCATTACCAATGGTGCCGATAATTTTGCAGGGAAAACAGATTCGTTCATGCCAAGTAAATAGACTGCCTTCAGGTCTGGATTACGCGAACGGTCAATGGCCCCGACAATTACCTGATCCAGGGACGGTGGAAGGACACCTACACTCAGATTCTTTAGACCAGATTCAAGGATGGGTATCCATTCACGCAAGGGAAGTGGGGTGGATTCAAAGGCAAGTTCGATGTTTCTCAACCACTGTTCAAGGGTTTCAAGGACCCGTTGGTGAAAACCGGCATGGGGGTGAATGTCCGAGACGTCCATGGATACTTCATCCCATTCCACAAGGCGTTGTTCGACCTTGAGCTGATCCCAGAGTGTGCGGCATGCATTGGCCAACTGAATACCATTCCATGAAGGTGCTGAGATGAATGGCACATCCAGGGTTTGCAGCCCCAGGTATTTTCTGAGCGGCTTCAAAAGGGTTTTCCTGATAGGCTCGAAACGTTCACTCAAGGGATCATTCCCCTGGAGCGGACTCCACCAGCGTTGACCTCGCCACCCTCTCTCGATGGCCGCATTCTCAAGGTCTTCCAGGACACTTTCCGGCTGACCTGTAAACCCACTTTTGAGATAGGAAAACCAATCCTCATGATCCCAACCGTATGCTGGTAGCCTGAGCGCGCTGCGGGTGAGTTCCACAAGGGGGTGATGAGATACAGATTCACGTTGATCGATGAAACAGGGGATTCCATATCGTTTGAAGACATGTCGGACGGTTTCCTGATACAGTGGTAAGGATCGGACCATGACGGCGCATTCCCTGAACCGAAATTGATGGTCCTGCACCCTTTCCAGGATGCTGCGGGCCGCTTCAATGCATGCGGCTTCCGGGGAAGGACACTCCACCAGCTGGATCGTGTCATCGGGCGTCTTTTGGGAAACGGGTTTGAATTCCCATTCAAGTTGTTCGCCCGATTCACTTGAAAAAGCGGATGCCATGCGATTCTCCAAATATGGTTCAGGATGGGTCCATTTCTCTTCAAGCCAGGCTAGCGTACCATGAGGCCTGAATCGTCCATGGCCGGAGGTGCGTTTAAGGATCGTTCGCTTGATAACCACATTATCCATACCCTCGAAATCATGCATGCTTTGCCGTAGTGTCTGGTGTGTTGGAAGCCAAATGGAGAAGGTTTCTTTTTGACCGACAGGAAAAGAATCAGAGCAGAATGCGAGCGTGGTCTGGGGACTCATTGGCGCCATCAGACTCAGGAGAAGACGTTCCTGAGGAGATAAACTGACGAAACCATCCAGCCAGACTCCACCAAGCGGGAATGAGTTGTGTAACTTTTCCTGAGACCGCCAATGTCGCAGGGTTCTGGCGGCTAGATCCAGAAGGCGATCAGGATCGTGCAAGTCCCGAGCTTCGAGCCAATCCTGATAGGCCTGATACAGGATGCCAATGTCATGGAGTTTGTAACGAATCGTATTCGGCAGACGGGTGGATTCCGACGCTTTTAAGAGTTGAGCCGGGGAAATTCGGTGTTGTTGGAATTCCCGCAGGATATGGCTCATTTCGTGGGCCAATCCAGGGAGTCCTGAGGTAGCTCGGAAAATACGCATACGTTCCTTGATTTGGCTCAAGAGGGCACGTAATAACATCACTCGTCCTTCCTCGGAAAGGAGACCTCCTTGATTAAATCCGAATTCGGCAAGAATCAATTCGCTCAGTCGATCAAAAGAGAGGATTTGAAGTCGGGTGTATCCGTGAAGTTCAGGATCGCTCAGGAGAGCATGTTCCATTTGAAACGTAGCTTGCTTGGGGGTGAGCAGGAGCAGCGGGGGCCCTTCCTGTGTCAATTTGAGTTCCTTACGAATAGCCTCCAGACATTGAAAGGTTTTCCCACTTCCAGCTGGGCCGATCAGGAACTGGATCGTACTTTTCTCAGGCGTCTTGTTCATGTGGATGGACTCAGGCTCTTACTTCATGATTTTTTCCGTAAAAGGAATGCGACTAGAAGCTCAGGGCTGCGGGAAACAAAATACCCTCTGGAAAGGGCGGGAAAAGCACGTACCCCGGATGGAAGGATCTGTCTGCGTCCAAGAGTTTCAAACCGATCTGACCGGGCCCTGGCTAGGATAAGCTCACCAGATTCCTGCATCAGCAGCAACACATCCCCAGCTAGAATCAGCGAACCCGCTCCAAGATCCTTTTTGGACCACATTACCCTTCCTGAAGACGCCTCAATGCACCTGAGTTCCGGATCAAATTCCTGTCGTCCATGGTATCCATAGAGGTAACCGCGATGATACACGCATGTGGCGTAATGGTTGGACATCTGTTCGTCGCCTGACCAGATTTCACCAGGCGTTCCATCCTGGCGATCCATAAGCAAGGCACCAGTCCCATAGCTTGCCGAGATGAAGATACCCTCAGGAAGGAGCAGGGGTGTTGCTGCATTGACCGAGGCGTCCATGCTGGGTCGCCATAGTAACGAGGCAAGCAAATCTCCCGAGTGGGCATCCAATCCGTAAATCTTTTCCCGGGTCCAAGCCCACAGGATGTTTCTGTCACCGCGCTTTTCAATGATCGGTGATGCATAGCCGGATGCATCACCTGTTGCGGTCCACCGGGTCTGTCCGGTAAAACGGTTCAGGGCAACAATCCCGGCGTTAGGTTTGCCGCCAATGATGTAGATCACCATATCGTTGTGAACAAGCGGTGATGAAGCCATGCCGAAAAAGCCTTTTGGCGCCTTCCACCGCTCCTTGGCCCGGACCTGCCAGACGGGCTTTCCGGTATCGGCATGTACCGAAGTCAATATCCCCTTGGCACTCATTAGGAAAATCCTTCCATCAGACACGCAGGGAGTCGCACGTGGACCGTTGTCAAACCCGAAATCGTCACGATAATCGGTGATGTGCTGATAGCGCCAAACCTGCTCTCCGGATTCAAGTTCAAGGCAATCAAGGGTGCTTTGATTGTTGATGCGGTGATAAATGTAGAGGTTCTTCTCGACAATGACGGGGCCACTGAATCCACTCCCAACTTTCAGTTCCCATGCTTTTTTGGGGGATGATAAATCCCAGCCTTCCTCGATGGCTTGACCATTACGTTCGGGTCCCAGGAACTGGGGCCAGTCACCGGCGGGGGTATCGATGCATTTTCCCATGCAAAGGAGCATGATGACTTTGGATAGACTCGAGCCGACTTGCATGGTGCAAGTATGGCCCATTCAGTTTCCTAAGTGCAAGTCCCGCAAAGTCTGTAGGATTTCGAAACAGCAGCACAGAGGGGTGCAGGATAAATGGCAGAATGAACTCAGATAGTTTGATTTCTTGTGGGTTTATGGATATTTTCCTGTCATACCGATCCAGCCACATGAAAATGCATAACGATTTGATAAGATGGAGATACCTGCAAACCTGTTGCAGGTATGGCATGTTTTTAGGAATCATGCTCTCATTGAACGCAATCCGCTCGGATGAGCGCACTCAACGGAAGTCAATATTGCTCAAAAACGTCACCTTGGGAGTCAAGGATCCAATGAAACTCTCCCTTGCCTCACTCCCTCAAGACCTCGTGGCAGATTCTGAACTGGGCCTGCTGCGACATGCAAAACTCGAGGGATCCGTAGTGCACACAGCAGGGGCAGGCCTGAGAGGTTTGTTTGAAACACGCGGTGTGCGCACCCCGGAGGGAGATCTTTTGCTGATGTTTCCCGAGGGAAACCATTACGCAGCAGGTTCTGGCAAGGTGAATGATTTGATTGCCTATCGTTCCGGTGATAATGGCAAAACGTGGAACGGTCCGACCATCCCGTTTGATATTGACTACAGTCAACATGGGTTCATTCCACTTGTCCCCAGGAACAGTCAACGCATCTATGCCTTTGGCACGCAGCCTATACCAAGTCAATACAGTCGTGAGCAGGGAAAGTTTGAGAATACTCCCATCGGCTTTCGCTGGTCTGATGACGATGGATATTCCTGGAGTAAGGCATCGATCATTAAGCCCATGAACGATCCGGACTTTTTGGGAATGTCTGTCACGCGCATGTGCGAAACGGTTTCTGGTGCCTGGATTCTGGGTGCGCACGCTGCAGACTGGTCAAAAAGCCCCCTGGAGACGCGCCAATATCTGATGCGCAGCACCAACCAGGGGAAGACGTGGACACTTTTACCCGGAGCACGTCCCGAAGGTTGGTTTGTTCCTGAATATAAGCGGATGGACGAGGGGCGTCCGATCTGGATTCAAGGCAACGAAGTCTTCTTTATGGCACGGACCCCAAGCGGACATATTTGGACTTCCAGAAGCCTTGATGACGGGAGTTCATGGCTTGCCCCTAAACCCTCGACCTTGGTTCACCCAGATGCACCTCCAATGGTCTTCCACCTGAGCGACGGTAAAACACTTATCACATTTCTGCATAATCGCCATATGGGAACTCAATACACTGGATTATCCGGAACCATGGATGGCATGCTGGACCGGTCTGAAATATGGGTAGCTTTATCGATGGACGGTGGGCGAAACTGGACCGAACCTCGGTTTTTGTTCGCCAATGCCACCGTTTCTGACCCAGAGAAAAATGGCTGGTTTAATCATCAAGTATCGTACCTGGATGCGGTCA
>JAAZXX010000150.1 GCA_014239995.1 Verrucomicrobiia bacterium | reverse complement strand
CGGATGAATCAGATCTCGATCTTGAGACCACTGAGGATACAGACGTCATGTATTTGATCAACCAGGACAGACCGAAGGGCGATGTGGTGAGAATCCGAGATCAAAAGATGCACTTCCGGCTGCGAAAACAAAGGGACATCCATATCCCAATCGATCGTATCAAGCAGATCCACTTTCGCTCGGAAGAAATCCCTCAAAAAAAATTGGAACAGGACCCCAGCCGCATTCGTGCTCATTTTGCGGGAGGCGGAAGCCTTTCCTTCAACCTCATCTCCTGGGATCATAAAAAATTAGAAGGCAAGAGCGAACACTTTGGACCACTGCAGTTCACCGGCTCCGCCATCAGGCAGATCGAGTTCAACCTACAACACCAATCACAAAAGCATGATCAAGCAGCAGATACCTACTGGAACATGGAGCACCAGCCTTAGCTTCTGCTTTTCCCTGCTCCTTGCCCACGGCCAGGAGCCAGACAGGGAAGCAGCAAGGGAAACGCAGGAAGAAGCTGGCAAGCCTTTGATTGCAGCAGCTGCACCCCCCAAGGGGGGAGATATGCTGAAACTCATCAACGGGGATCATCTTGCAGGTCTGCTTCAATCATTTCATTACCCCGGCAATACAGTATGGCATCGTTCGGACATTGAAGAGCCATTTGAATTCAAGTCCGAATCCGTCAATGAGATTCTGCTTGGTGACCGTGTAAAAACGAAGCCATATACTCCCGAGAGAATCACACTCCGACTGAACAATGGCGACCTTTTTTCAGGTACATGGGAATCACTTAATGAGGATTTTCTGTCAGTAAACACACCCTTTGCAGGCCAATTAAACATACCCAGAAATCGCTGGCAATGGACCGTTTTTCACCATGCCGATGCAACCTATCTTTACGAGGGACCATCGGGCATGGATGGCTGGACCGTGGGAGAGGTCAATACCGCTGAGCTCGAAGGTGGCGAGTGGGCCTACCGAAACGGCGCCTTTTACGCTCTTAAAGCCGCCTCCATTGCGCGCCCGATCGGCATGCCGGACCGGATGCGTCTGGAGTTTGACATGGAATGGAAGGGATCGTTGAACCTTGCCGTAGCCCTTTACACCGACTACCTGCAACCCGTCAGTCTCGCGGAAAAGGATGCGGAACCAGACTTTGGAGGTTTTTACAGCCTCCAGCTGACCAGCTATGCCGTCAACGTTCTCATGGTGAAACAGAAGCAACCGCTGCAATACCTTGGAATGACCCAGACCCCGGTATTTCGTCAGGCCACCAAGGCACATGTGGATGTCCGCACCAACAAGGCAGACAATAGCATCAGTCTCCTGGTCAACGGTAAAATGGTCAAGCGGTGGGTTGATCGGGGCGGATTTGCCGGAGAGGGCAAAGGAATTCGTCTGGTGCATCAAGGTCAGGGAGCGCTCCGCTTAAGCAACCTCAGGATCCAAGCCTGGGACGGCCGTTTCGAAACCCCACCCAGCAATCGGCCGCAGGCCACAAAGGATTTACTCACCATGCGTAATGGGGACAAACTCGTGGGCATGCTCACCGGATCAGTAGAGGAAAAAATTCAGTTCAAGATCGGTGAAACCACAACGGAGATTGCATTCGATAAAGTGGAGAAAGTCGAACTGGGTGGCGTCCCGGAGGCACTCAACCCACTTCGCCAAGGGGAAGTCAAGGCCAACCTTACCGGCGGAGGAACATTACAGTTTCTGGTGGAGTCCATTCAAGGCGATACCATGCAGGGCAAAAGCGAGGTTTACGGTCCTGTCAGCATGCATCTACCAGCCTTCGAAAGACTCGATTTCCAGCGTGTCTCCTCGACGGAAAAGCCCTGAATCATCATTCCATCAATAGGCATCTACCCATGAATCTCGAAGAAAACCTTGAGCGTGTCAGAAAAAGGATTCAAGGCGCCTGTGAGCGTGGAAACCGCGATCCATCGGATGTTTCACTACTTGCCGTCAGCAAGGGACATACGCTGAATGACATCCAGTCTGTAACGGAACTTGGGCTGCATCGCTTTGGCGAAAACAAGATCCAGGAGGCCAAGCTGAAAATACCTGCGGGACCACGACATGCCGAGTGGCACTTCATTGGTCATCTCCAGACCAATAAAAGCCGTGATGCGGTCCGTTTATTTCACATGATACATGGTGTTGACAGCTTGCGACTGGCCGAGGCCCTTCAGGAAACCTGTGAAAAGCAGGCCCGCAATGCAAGGGTACTGCTTGAGATCAACATCTCAGGAGAAGCATCCAAACATGGTTTCTGCCCAAAGGAGGCCTTGGATCAACTCGAGTATTTAAACACCCTCCAGCGTCTGGAGATCCACGGCTTCATGACCATGGCACCCTGGACTCCTGAAGTCGAAAAAACGCGACCGATCTTTCGTCAACTCCATCTTCTTCGGCAACAATGTGAGGATGCCATGGGAGTCCCCTTCCCTGTCCTCAGCATGGGCATGAGTCATGATTTTGAGGTTGCCATTGAGGAAGGGGCCACCATCGTGCGTGTGGGCACCTCCTTGTTTGGGAAACGGCATTATTCCAAAAAGAAGCTTTCGAAATGAAAGCTGCCGTCCTCAAAAAAATCCAAACACCACTGGTTTTGGAGGAACTTTCCAACCGAGAAGCCAAGCCGGGGCACGTCATCGTAGAGCTCCGGACGGCATCGCTCAATCGCCGCGATGACTGGATCACCCGAGGACTCTATCCGGGCATTCAAGTTCCAGCTATCATGGGCTCAGACGGGGCTGGAATCGTCCTTGAGGTGGGACCGGGGGTAAGTGGTGACTGGCTCGGGCAGGAGGTGATCCTCTATCCTGGAATCCATTGGGGGGACTGCGAGGAAGCCCAATCAAGTACCTTCCAGGTTCTTGGAATGCCAACAGATGGCACCTTTGCAACTCAAATCATGGCCTCTGAAGCCGCGCTTCATAAAAAACACAGACATCTGAACTGGGACGAAAGCGCCGCCCTCCCCCTGGCGGGATTGACCGCATGGCGCGCTGTTTTCAAACAAGCCAGACTGCAGCCAGGCGAAACCATCCTCATCACCGGCGTTGGGGGTGGGGTTGCAGCCCTGGCCCTTCAGTTTGCTGTGCATGCTGGGGGGCAGGTTTGGGTAACATCCTCCTCGAAGGAAAAAATAGAACAAGCCATCGCAATGGGTGCGAAAGGTGGCAGCAATTACCATTCAGAAGATTGGTATCGATCGGTGCTCGATCAGGCGGGAGCCCCCCAGGTCATTATTGATGGCGCGGGAGGGAAAGGTTATGGACGCCTGATTGAAATCGTGGCGCCGGGTGGTCGCATCGTCAATTATGGAGCCACAGCGGGCTATCCGGATAAAGTGGATTTGTTCAAGATTTTCTGGAAACAGATCCGACTCCAGGGATCCACCATGGGGTCACCCTCCGATTTCCAGGCCATGCATGCCATGGTGGAGAGCAAAGCCATCAAGCCGCCGATTTCCGGCACGTTTGCATTGAAAGAAGTGAACCATGCACTGGACCAGATGCGACTTGGCACCCACTTTGGAAAGATCGTGCTGCGCTGCGGATGAACCTTCACGAGGGGCATTGGGGTTCACTCTTCCACCGGACTTGCGGTTTACGCCCCCAGACTCTATGTTTGGAAAGTGATGAAGGTTCCATTATTGAAGCGACTTCCTTCCTGTATCCTCATGGCACTGATCATCGGAGGCGGCGCCTTACTTGGCGAAGGTGCCTTAAAACCGGAAACCAGGGGGATTCAGGTCGGGACGACAGCGCCGTCATGGACATTGACCGACCAGAGCGGTAGCAAAAATTCCCTGAAATCCCTACTTCTGGAAGGCCCGGTTGCACTGGTTTTTTACCGCTCGGCAGATTGGTGACTTTATTGCAAAGAGCAACTGGTCCAGTTGCAGAAGAACCTGGTAGAAATACGATCCACCGGCATGCACGTGATCGGCATCAGTTACGATTCGCTCAGCACATTAAAACGTTTTTCCCGTAAAAATGGCATCACCTTTCCATTGCTATCTGATCATGGAAGCAAGGTGATTGACGCTTACGGTCTTCTCAACAGCGATGCTGCCAACACAAGGTTGGAGGGAATCCCCCACCCCGGCACCATTGTCATCAACAAGCAGGGTGTTGTTATTGCCAGGCTTTTTTTGAAAGACTATCGCAAGCGTCATCGTGTGGAAAAAATGCTCACAATCTTCAAAAAGCTCAGGGAGTCCTCAAGCCAAGAGAAATGATGATCATGGAAAATGTAACGCCAGTCAGAGCATGCTCAAATCCTCACCATCACGTCATGTGCCAACTCATCGGTCAATGTCGCCATCTTTGAACTAGCTTTTAACCAGCCTGTTCATTTCCAGGATGAATCGATGCTTTTTTTGGACGCTACAATGCTTCTGAGCTGTCCTCGAAAACTGCATGGCCTGGTTTTGGTCCTGCATCAAAGCATGCAACATTTTCGATGCATCAAGTGCATCTTCAGCCACCCCGGCACATCCCTGCTGCTTGATGACTTCCAGGGAAGAAGCATCGCGCTTGCCGTAGGGCGAAAAAACAACCGTGGGTATTCCCACTGCGCACAATTCAAAAAAGGTAACGCCAAAGATGGATACAGCGTAATGTGCCTGTTTCATCAAAAAACCAATATCCTTGGGACATGAATGCACGATAAATTTCAGGTTTGGTTGGCCTGGCAGTCTTGGTGAGGGGGAAAACGGTCCTTGTACCCAGTGAATTTCGCTTGTGTTTTTCAAGTATTGATCAAGGTAAGTAGGCCAGCAATCTCCAAGGTTTGCAACGTCACTACCGCCCGTCAGGACAAGGACCCGGTTTCCCGCCGTCCAAGGTTGAGCTCGAGTCTTAGTTTTCAATAGCAGACAATCCCATCCATAGACCCTGGGCGTCAGTCCCTGGGATGATGGAACGTCGGCAACTGAGATAGCTGGGATGAATATCAGGTGAAAACAGTCCTGAACATGGTGGTCATGATCAATGGATATGAGTATCTTTTTCTGAGCACGCAGGGATATCAGCAAGTCCCTGAAATCAGGCTCCAAACATGTTCTAGGAAGATCGAAAATAAATAAATCAAATGCCCTGTTGGTAAGATAATTTTTAAGGGACCAAACCCACTGCTCACTAAATGGCAGCGTGATCATATCATGGAAATCGCGCGTCCACCCACCAAGGTCATCCCCAATTCGCAGCAGGAATACCTGGGCACCCTCATCCCTGCAGAGCCGATAAAGCACCGTGGCTCTTGTCATGTGGCCGAGGCCAACAGCAGGGCCGGCCTGACAAACAATCAAAACCCGCATGGCAGAAACGTCAGGAACACCATTTGCTCCTCAAGTGTTTTAGTGGTCTCAACCCGTCGCTGGGATCGGCCCGCCAGTCTTGATCCGCCCGCTCAGAAGCGACAGGTTCTTTGATACCATTTCCATCGACAGAATGAGCTTGCCTGACATCCTTGATCACAGCACCGATACGTTCAGGTAACCAGCAATGCCCCAGCTCATACTCTTCACCCTGGCCATCCAAATCCAGGTGGAACTCGATT
Organism: Verrucomicrobiia bacterium; assembly: GCA_014239995.1. Lineage (GTDB taxonomy): Bacteria > Verrucomicrobiota > Verrucomicrobiia > Limisphaerales > AAA164-E04 > AAA164-E04. The sequence goes on along the minus strand of JAAZXX010000150.1, from coordinate 2,315 downwards.
CCCTGAGCTCCCCAACGGTGCACCGCACGATGAACAACGGCTGGTGTCACCGTGTGGTCAGACCACCCAACAGGACAATGGTGAGCCTGTCGAAGCGTTTCGATAGCTGCAAGATTTGCTTCATGGGGCGGGGTCGGATAGGCGGAGGTACAGTGAAAGAGGAATGGGGTCATACAACCATGAAGGCGCAGAACACTCACAGCATGCTCAATTTCAGGTAAAGATGCCATGCCCGTGGACAGAAAAACGGGTTTTCCGGTACGGGCACAGGCAACAAGCAGGTCATCCCATAACAGCTCATAAGAGGCAACCTTGTAAAAGTTTACATATGGCTGAAGCTGGGATACGGCCTCCAGGTAGAATGGAGTGCATGCAAATTGGATTTTGTTCATGCTACATCTTTCGGCAAGTTTGGGCAGGAACGTTTCCGGTAGTTCCCACTGTTTGCGCTTACGATGCTCAGCTGAGCGCACCAGGATTTCCGGGGCGAATAGTTGTTCAATACGAAACAGTTGGAATTTAATGGCATCACACCCCACCGAAGCAGCCATGTCGATAAATCTCAGGCATCTTTCCAGATTAGCATGATGATTACTGGAAACTTCGGCAATAAACTGGACCATCTTAAGAACTTTGCTTCAATTTAAATTGTTTGATCTGTCGTTGATCAGGACTTTCATATCCACATTCGATATACTCAAGCATCACCGATGAGAAAGAGGTTGCATCATTGTAAATGAATGATCCCGACCCTCTCTCCTCCTGTTCACTTGCAACATAAGTCTAGTAGGTGAAGGAAGTCCTAGATCACGGACGTTTCACGGTCTACAAAAATGTTATTTGCCGCCCCTTTACTTACACGGCTCAATTGCAAATCCGTCCAGGATCGAATGCATGATCTCAGAGTCATACTACCTGGATGGAGAGGCATGAGAGTGCACGATTGACGCGTTGCGTTGCCTCCTGGCGGTCCTCTCCTCCCACAATGACATAACCAAACCGGTCAGGATGCATCCGGATCCTGGATTGACAATCGCCCTGCTTTCTGAAAAAACCATATTTAATCAAACCAGGTGTGCGTTTCAGTTCATCTTCACCCCGAATATTCACTATACGTCCCTCCGGTGGAAACCAATAACGTATGGCGGTAGAATCATGTTGATTGGGAATGAGTTGTTCCGGGAGGACAGGCTCGCCGAGAGCATTTGAAATCACAGCATCCACCAGATCGACTCCGGTTGCGGCGACAATCTGATGCGTTGCCAACCATCCTCCTGATAAACGTAATGCCAATTCAATGACAAGTGGATGACCATGGCAATCTATCACCAAATCTCCCTTGACGATGCCAGTATCAACTCCCATGGCCGCAGCACCTCGCATGATAAGATCATCAATGGTTTCTAATTGCGTTTGGCTCAGCTTGGCGGGAATAGTCCCACCATCCTCGATGATATTTGGACGAAACTGATCAAGTCGCGCGTAATTCCGTTCGGCAATGGCTGGAGTATAGCATCGTCCTTCCAGAATGAAGGATTCGGTCGACAACTGCACCCCTGGAATGAATTTTTCGAGAATTAAACGCCCAGACTTACCCCATCGACGAGATTCCTCAAAGGCCCAGTTCAAATCCACTTCAGGTTCAAGCAGCAATACCCCTCTCGCGCCACACCCATCCACAGGCTTAATGACATAAGAACCCTGCTGGAAATCCCCGACGAGTTTCCGGAGCCCTTGCACACTGGTAACCTCAGAAAACCACGGACAGTCCACATGATTATTTTGAAAACGCTCCTTCATTGCCAATTTATCCATCGCACACTGGGCAGCATCCAGTTGAATGGATGGCAGTTCCAGTCGATTTGCAACCTTCGCAACGGTGTAAGGAACATCATTGGCAATGGTCATCACTCCATCGATTCGGTGTTCCTGGTGGAAAGCAAGGGCCTTGGAAAGGGTTCCGTCGGCATCGCGTGTGGAGACTATCAAAGAATGATCGGCAAAGCGCAATCCTGGGGCGTTCTCGTTCACATCGCTACCGACGATGAATAGTCCCCGTTTCTTGGCACGCTCATACGCGGGAACCTGCTCATGGCCGGCACCAACAATGAATAGGGTTTTAGCCAAAGTAAGTTCCCCCATTCACATTGATGGTCTGTCCAGTGATATACCCGGCAAGATCGGAACACAGATATTCAACAACAGAAGCCACCTCTTCGGGTTTACCAAGCCGTCGAGCAGGAATATTCTCAAGTCTTCTGGAAAAACCTTCATCATTCATTTCCTCTTGAATCATCTTTGTATCAATCAATCCA
>JAAZXX010000014.1 GCA_014239995.1 Verrucomicrobiia bacterium | reverse complement strand
TGAGGGGGGAAGGCATCCCGAGGAATCGCGTATCGACTATGTGATCGATCGTGTGAATACCATTGGAACACTGTGGATGGGGATCACCGCGGGTTGTGCCCAGTGTCATTCGCACAAGTTTGATCCTATTTCGCAGAAGGAATACTACCAACTCAATGCCTTCTTCAACAATGTCAATGAGGACGGAAGGGCCGGGCCCGGGGCCAAGCCACTGCTTCCCTACCAGTCGGCTGATTCCGGTGTCCATTTGCGGGCGGCCAAACGGCAATTAAAACATGCTCATGAGCGGCTGGAGAAGGTGGCCAGAGAGGTGGAACCGGTGTTTGAGCAGTGGCTTGAGGCGCGCAAGGCGGAGGTTATGGAAGATTTTCAGCCCTGGTATGTGCTGCATCCAAGCCACCTTGAAACCGTGGAGGGATCCAAGCTCTCCTTGAATTCCGGCGGGGTGATACACTCCCATGGCCTCAATCCACGACAGGAGGACTATCACCTGACAGCAAAGCCGGACCTGAAGCGCATCACGGGTTTAAGGCTTGAGGTCTTCTCCCATGAAGCCCACTCAAGCGGACGTTACGGGCGGGGGCGTTCAGGAGAATTCATTCTTACCAACATCAAATTGTTTGTTCGCCAAACAGGCGCCTTGTTGATGCGGGAAGTTCCCATTGCGCAGGCACACGCTGATTTCGAGGCCAAGCCTGAGGGTGGGGCTCGCTACGGCAAGGTCATGGACACCTTGGACGATGATCCCCGTAACGGCTGGACCACCCGCGGAGACACCCTCAGGCCTGTGCGTTTGGCGGTATTTGCCCTCAAGGAGCCTCTGGCCATTGCTGACGACGAGGAAATGATCTTTGTCATGATGCACCGATCCACTGTTGGGGACGCTAATACGGGGCGATTTCGCCTGCTGGTAAGCAATCAACCTGGAGCAGCCGTGCGTTCGTTGGATTCCATGCCCATGGAAGAGTTGAAGTCTGCGTTGGACGAAGGTCAGGGCACCTTGTCCGATAAACTGGTTGAACGTCTGAAGCAGCAGTTCCTTGAGGACCACCGCCCATATCAGAGCGAAAAAGCATACCTTGACCGTGTGCAGGTGCACTTCAAAGAGGCTGAAAAGGGTGCGGGTGCTCAAAATGTGATGGTTCTTGGCGAGCGCAAGGAAACCCGAGAGACGCACGTCCTCCTCAGGGGGGTCTGGGACCAGAAAGGCGAGTTGGTTCAACCAGCCCTTCCGGCTTCACTAGGGGATACAGAACCCAGTGACGAGCCACGCACTCGGATGGATCTTGCCGGGTGGCTTGTTTCTGGAAAACATCCCTTGACTGCCCGTGTAGCGGTCAATCACTTGTGGCAGTTGCTTTTTGGTGCTGGATTGGTTCGAACGCCTGATGATTTCGGCTTGCAGGGTGCCCCGCCGACACACCCTGAGCTTCTGGATTGGCTCGCGGTGACACTTGTTCAAAGTGGTTGGGATCTCAAGCACATGATACGGCTCCTGGTGACCAGTCGAACTTATCAACAAAGCAGCCATGTGACCGGCATGTTGATGGACCGGGATCCCTACAACCGTCTCTGGGCCAGAGCATCAAGGCATCGTCTCCCAAGCTGGATGCTCCACGACGCTGCGCTTCAAGTCAGCGGTCTGCTCAACCCCCTCAAGGGAGGGGTTCCAGTGAAGCCCTTCCAGCCCTCGGGGGTTTGGAAAGATATTTTCATGGGAAGGCTGACCTATGAGCCCAGTCCTGGGGCGTCTCGTTATCGGCGGATGTTATATGCCTTCTGGCGTCGTTCCAGTGCGCCGGCTTTTCTATTTGATCAGGCTCAACGTCGGGTCTGTGAGGTCAGGACAAGACGTACCAACACCCCACTTCACGCACTGACCATGTTAAACGACGAAACCATCCTCGAAGCATCCCAGGCCCTGGCCGCTCAGTGTCTTCAGTCCGCCGTATCCGCGGAAGAGGCCTTGAAAGAGGTTGGTTTCAGGATTTTAAGTCGTTCTTTTGAAGGCCGTGAATACGATGTTCTGCTTGGCAAATGGCACGAGTCTCGTGCTTATTACCGTGAACATCCGGAGGAGGCACTTTACTTGCTTAATCCGGGGCAGCAGCGGAGCAACACATCAATTGATGCAGTGGAACACGCCTCCCTCATGTGGATGGCAAATTTGATTTTTAACCTGGATGAGGCAATGACCCATGAGTGATGGCAGGGCATACGATGCACGGGGAATAGGGGTGACACGTCGTTATTTTCTTGGACAATGCGCCGGGCTTGGGGTGGGGGCCATGGCCCTTTCCGATTTGCTCGGCAGGTCCGGTTCAGTGCAGGCATCCCTTCAGCCTGGGATGATACCTGCTGCTGCGCGTCTCGCCCCCAAGGCCAAGCGAGTGATTTTCCTGACCCAGTCCGGGGGACCCTCCCAAATCGAACTTTTTGACCACAAACCTGGGCTGGAAAAGTGGGCGGGAAGGGAATTGCCCGAAAGCGTGCGTCAAGGTCAACGCCTGACCACCATGACGGCCAATCAGAAACAACTCGTCATGCCTTCGCGTACGCGTTTTGAACGCTGTGGTCAAAGCGGGGCGACCATCGGGGAGTGGATGCCGCATCTCAAGGAGGTGGCGGATGAGTTGTGCTTCATCAAGTCGATGACCACGCATGAGATCAATCATGCTCCTGCAATGACACATTTCCTGACTGGAAATCAAATTCCAGGACGTCCGAGCATGGGGGGGTGGATCAGCTACGGCCTGGGTAGCGAAAACAAGGATCTTCCCGACTTCTTGGTCTTGCTGTCCAAAATGCGCCGCCCCACCGACCAGCCCCTCTACGATCACTACTGGGGTAGTGGGTTCCTTCCTTCCCGCTATCAGGGGGTGAAATTAAGGAATTCGGGTGACCCGGTCCTCTACCTGAAGGATCCTGAGGGCATGCAACGTGGCATGCGGCGTCTCATGCTCGATGGCATTACTGAGTTGAACAGCCTGCGTCATGCGGTCACGGGTGATCCGGAAATAACCACACGTATACAGCAATATGAAATGGCCTATCGCATGCAGTCGAGTATTCCCGGCCTGACAGACCTGAGTGATGAACCTGAGTCGACGTTTGAACTCTACGGCCCGGATGCCCGGCGTCCCGGCAGCTATGCGGCCAACTGCATCCTTGCCCGACGATTGGCAGAGCGCAACGTGCGGTTCATCCAGTTGTTTCATCCCGACTGGGATCACCACAGCCGACTGAGCTCCTGGTGCGTGGCCCGCTGTCGTGATACGGACCAGGCAAGTGCTGCCCTGATATTAGATCTCAAGCAACGTGGATTGCTGGACGATACCCTGGTGCTTTGGGGGGGGGAATTTGGGCGCGGTGTTGCTGGCCAGGGCAAGTGGGATAGTCCTGAGGGCGGGCGAGACCACCATCCGCGTTGTTTCAGCATGTGGTTGGCGGGAGGGGGAATCAAACCCGGTGTCACCTGGGGAGAAACGGATGATTTCAGTTACAACGTGGCCCGCGATCCAGTTCATGTGAATGATCTTCACGCCACTGTCCTGCATTTGCTTGGAATTGATCATTCTCAATTTACTTATCGTTTTCAGGGCCTGGATTTCCGCCTTACCGGGGTGGAGGAGAGCAAGGTGGTCAAGGCCATTCTCGCGTGATGGCCTGTTTGCCCTGTCCGCCTGAACCCCCGGTTTGAAGGATGGCCCCATCCAGCTCCAATCTATGTTTTATTTGTCATGTTTCGGCTTTTTTCATTCCACCAGCATCGCACAAGAACGTGACTTCATCTTGAAGCGCGGCTTCAGGATTGACGCTTCGTCTGCAGTTTTTATGATGTAGCGACGTTTCCAATGGGATTTTATTATGAGCAAAAAAGCAAGCACCAGGAAAGTGACCAAGGGGGATAACATTGAGTCAATGCTGCGCGAGGACCGTATCTTCAAACCATCGAAAGAGTTTTCCAAGCAGGCCCACATTGGTTCCATGGCCCAGTATAAGAAACTTTACAAACGGTCCATTGATGATCCTGAAGGATTCTGGAGTGAACAGGCCGAGAAGGAATTAATCTGGTCCAAGCCATGGTCCAAGGTCCTGCAATGGAAGGCCCCCAATGCCAAGTGGTTTTTGGGTGGTCAAACCAATGTCAGCGTGAATTGTCTGGATCGATTCCTCGATTCATCCAAGGCCAACCAGGCTGCCATTATTTGGGAAGGCGAACCAGCAGCTCCCGGTATGCCCGGGGAAGAGCGCACATTGACGTATCGGCAACTGCATCGCGAGGTGTGTCAGTTTGCCAATGTCATGAAGAACAGAGGCATCAAGAAGGGAGATGTGGTCCTGATTTACATGCCCATGGTGCCGGAAGCGGCGGTCGCCATGCTTGCCTGCACCCGTATCGGGGCCATCCACTCGGTTGTTTTTGGGGGATTCAGTGCACAGTCTGTCGCGGACCGTATCCAGGATTCGCAGGCTAAGATGGTCATTACCTCCGATGGCGGATACCGTCGTGGTGGGGTGGTACCTTTGAAGGAAAACGTGGACAACGCGCTCAAAGTGAAGGTCAAAGGGCGTTTCATCACCAAGTCCATTGAATCGGTGATTGTGCTGCGGCGAACCAAGCAGAAGGTGAGCATGAAAAAGGGGCGCGATTTCTGGTGGCATGAGGAACAGGCTCAGGCGTCTGCTGATTGCAAGCCCGCCAAGTTGAACAGTGAACACCCCTTGTTTATTCTTTATACGAGTGGGTCCACTGGAAAACCCAAGGGGATCCTGCATACCACTGCCGGTTATCTGCTGGGGGCAAAACTTTCCTCCAAGTATGTTTTTGACCTCAAAGACTCCGATGTCTACTGGTGCACTGCTGACATTGGATGGATCACGGGCCACACTTACGTTGTATACGGTCCCTTGGCTAACGGGGTGACCACCTTGATGTATGAGGGAGCTCCGAATTGGCCTGGTCCAGATCGTTTCTGGAATCTCGTAGAGAAACACAAGGTTTCCATCCTTTATACTGCTCCGACGGCCATCCGTGCCTTCATGAAGTGGGGTGAAGAATGGCCGGCCAAGTATGACCTCAGTTCCTTGCGCCTCTTGGGTACCGTGGGCGAGCCGATCAATCCGGAGGCTTGGATGTGGTATCATCGAGTGATTGGTCAATCCCGTTGCCCGATCGTGGATACTTGGTGGCAGACTGAAACAGGTGGGATCATGATTTCTCCCCTCCCTGGGGTGACGCCTACCAAGCCCGGTACGGCAACATTGCCTTTCTTTGGGATTAAGCCCGAGGTCGTGGATGATCAGGGGAAGGCTGTGCCAAAAAATACAGGTGGAAAACTGGTGGTTCGCAAACCTTGGCCGAGCATGCTTCGGGGAATCTGGGGAGATCCAAAGCGTTTCGTAGAGACATACTGGAGCGAGGTGAAGGGTAATTACTTCACGGGGGATGGCTGTCGTCAGGACAAGGATGGTTATTTTTGGATTGTAGGCCGGATCGATGACGTGTTGAACGTTTCCGGTCACCGTATCGGTACCGCTGAAGTGGAAAGTGCCCTCGTGAGTCATCCAAAGGTTGCCGAGGCGGCTGTGGTGGGGCGTCCGGATGAAATCAAGGGGCAGGCCTTGATGGCCTTTGTGACACTCAAGGGCACAGCTACGGTCAGCAAAAACCTGCGTGACGAGCTCAGAAGCCATGTTGGGAAGGAGATCGGTCCCGTGGCCAAGCCGGATAATATTCGTTTTGCCGACGCTCTGCCGAAGACACGATCAGGCAAAATCATGCGTCGATTGCTCAAGCAAATTGCAGCGGGCCATACTGAGCTTCAAGGTGATACAAGTACGTTGGAAGACATTGGTGTGATTGCTCAATTGAGCAAGGAAGAAGATTGACCTCTCACAAGGCGCCTGCGCGTGCAGGCAGTGGCTGGATTTGGATTCTGAACCTGGCTCATACATGCAAGGTGTCTCGTATTGCCATGGCTGCGGGTGATGTTTGAAAAACTGAAATATTACCTGTTTGCAGATGAGGCCCGAGGCCGCCTGTGTTTTGGCAAGGCACATCATCTTTGAAGATGGTGTGCCTATGCCAGGTGCTGTCTAATCATCAAACAAGGAGTCCAACCAGAGTTGCTGTGAGATAACAGGCCAGCAGGCCAGCAAACATGGCCCACAAGCCCAGCCGGGCAAACTCGGAACGTCGTTCAGGTATCAGGGTGCTGAGCCCCCCGATCTGAATGGCGATACTGCCAAAGTTGGCGAAACCGCAGAGGGCATAACTGGTGATCAGGAAGCTGCGTTCATCGAGTACCTCCCGGTTGGCGGTAAGAGAAAGGTACCCAAAGAGTTCATTGAGAACGATCCGCTTTCCAAGCATGCTTCCGACCAGTGGGCAATGTTCCCACGGAATGCCGATCAGCCATGCAAAAGGCGCATTGACCCATCCAAAGATGGTTTCCAGGGATATTGGGTGGGTAAATCCCATTTGAGTCTGTGGCCACTGGAGCAAAAAATTAAGCAGAGCCACCAGGGCAACAAAGGCAATTACCATGGCCATGACGTTCAGTGCCAGGATACCTCCTTCCTGTGCCCCTCTGCAGAGGGCGTCGATGCTGTTTCGGCTGGTTTGGGTGTTTTCAAGCTCTGATGAACCGGAGCTTGCACTCGGTTCGGTTTCCGGGATCAGGATCTTGGCAATCACCAGGGCGGCGGGGGCACTCATCAGGGAGGCTGTGACAAGGTGTCCAGCCATCTCTGGAAACCCTGCGTTGCGACCAAATTCTGCATAAACTGCCAGAATGCCCCCTGCGATGGTGGCCATACCTCCAGTCATCAGGGCCATCAACTCGCTCTGTGTCATTTTCAGTATGTAGGGTCGGATCAGTAGAGGTGCCTCGGTATGTCCGACGAAGCAGTTGGCCGCTGCGGCGAGGGTTTCACTGCCAGATGTTCCCATGAGGCGACGCATGACGCGTGCCATTGCGCGGACCACCCACTGCAGGATGCCCCAATGGTAAAGCAGGGAGGAAAGGGATCCTACCACGATGATGGTTGCTGAAATAGAGACCGCAAAGATAAAACTGTTACCTGCGCCGAAGGTGCTCTCGAGTATCGAGGTGCTGGCCAGGGGGCCAAAAACCATGGCCGCTCCTTCCTGTGAAACGTCATTGAGTTTCAATACGGCTTTTTGAGCGATGCTGAAGATTTCCATTCCAATGGAGGTCTTCAGGATCAGGATGCCGATGGCGCATTGCAGTCCCAATCCCCACAAAACAATGCGGATGGGGAACCGATCGCGATGGCGGGAGCATGTCCATGCCAGTGCGAGGATCATGCCTATCCCGAATAGACTGCGAAGGATTTCGATCATGTCTTATGCATCATCGAGTCATGAACCGCATCCAGGCCTAAAAGTCATATGCATCGATGTTGTCCTTATTGAAGACAAGGATGTCCCCGAGCAGGACATGGTCATCCTCTATCTTCTTTTCCCCAAGCTTTCCGGCATCAAAGGAACTTGCGCCATCGGTAAGCTTTCCTGTGGCCAGGGCCTCGGCTACCTGGACGGTCAGGTAGCCGAGTTCTGCGGTATTCCATAGCACCACTGATTTGACAGTTCCGTCCTTGACATAGGATTTCATGCTGTTGGGGGTTGCCAATCCGGTGACCATGATTTGTCCGGTTTTTTTTGCCTGGCGGACGGCTTCCGCTGCACCAGGAAAGGAGACGGAACTGATCCCGAAAAAGCCCTTGATTTCAGGGTAAGCTTTCATGATGTCCTGCGTTACCTTGAAAGCAAGCTTCTGATCTTCATCGGAGGGCTTGATTGCCACCAGGCTGAGATTGGGGTGTTCGCTGGCCATGTGTGTCTTCATATGTTCGATCCAGATGTTCTGGTTGGCAGCGGTGAGATAGGCGGTGACGATGGCCACTTCTGTTTTTACACTGGGATTGCCAAGATCGTTTGCCATGGTATCCACCATGCCATGTGCAATGGCTTTTGCACTGGCCTGGTTGACAAAAAAGGCGCGTGCATCCTTCACTGCATCGGCATCCCAAGCAATCACGTGTACGCCCTTGGCCCTTGCTTTGCGCATGGCCGGGGCGACCACGTCAGGATCATTGGGTGATACGGCGATCACATCCACGCCTTTCAAGGTGTATTGCTCAATCATGGAGGCCTGTTTATCGGGGGATCCATCGGTGGGCCCATCATAAATCAACTCGACATTGCCGAGATCTTTCGCGGCCTCTTGAGCCCCTGCGGCGCAGGAGGTGAAATAGGGGAGTCCCTTTTTCTTGGGAATCAGGCAAATCGTGATTTTTCGGCCACTCTCCTCGCCGGATGTCTTGCTGCTTGACTCTGATGGGCTTGGAGCGCATGCGCCCAGAAAGGCCGTGATACTTGCCAGGAGTATCGCGATGGAAAGATAGTGACGCGTCGAATTTTTCATGGTGTAGCTCGTTTATGACGTAAAAGTTTTTGGAACACAACCGAAAGAATCAGGAGTGCGCCCAGCGCCAGCAGATTCAATTCATCCCGATTCCAATGCCAACTGACAAATTCCCTGGTTTCATGGATGAGTAGGATGCCTAGACAGGTTCCAAGGAGGGATCCGCGTCCACCGAAGATGCTGACACCTCCGATGACCACCGCGGTAATGACCCCGAGTTCCATTCCCATACCCATGTCAGCCTTGGCTGTGTTGCGTCTTGCCACGAGCAGGATGGCGGCAAGTGCCGAAACGCCTCCTGAAAAGGTGTAAATCGCCAGTAGCATGCGATCGACTCGAATCCCCGAGAATCTTGTCGCGGTCGAATTCAGGCCGATGGCATATACGTGTGTTCCGAAGGAGCGGGCGTGCATCATCCAAAGCATCACAACCAGCAGGCCGAGGAATAGCCATCCTGCTACCGGTATTCCAAGCCAAAGACCCTGTCCAAGCCACGCAAAGGATGACGGGAATCCTGAAACCGGCCTCGCCCTGCTGATGCCCTCCGCCACCCCCCGATAGGCAGCCATGGTGGCCAGCGTGATGATCAGGGGATGCACTTGCATGCGCGTGATAAACCATCCGTTGAGGGCACCGCAGAGGATGCCAGCCAAAAGGGCTGCAAGGCAGGCCAATGGGAGTGGGCAACCCGACTGAAAAAGCATTCCCAGTGTAATCGCTGTCAGGCTCATGATGGCTCCCACAGACAGGTCAATGCCTCCTGTAAGGATGACAAGCGTCATGGGAATGGCAATGATTGCCAGTTCCCATGCATGTGTGGAGAGCTCGCGTTGTACATGCCACTGGATAAAGGCAGGATCAAGCTGCCCCATGAGTCCGAACAGGGATGCAACCAATAGGGCCAGAAATGTCTCTGGTTGCCACAAGATGTGATGGATTCTCTGTTTCATGTCTTCCTCTGGTTGGAGATCCAGTGGTCTGCGAGGATCGCTCCGAGTATGAACAGGCCCTGGATGGCCCTGGACCAGTAGGTGGCATCTTCACCCAGTTTCATGAAAATCAGGACCGTGGATATCATGGTCATTAACACCACGCCGCAGAGCACACCCCCCAGGTTGCCAATCCCCCCGTTCACGGCTGTGCCACCCACCACGACGCAGGTGATGACCAGCAATTCAAGTCCGACGCCGATTCCGGAGTCTACCACCGAAAGCTGAGGTACGCTGACCAACGTGGCGACACCGGTGAGCAATCCGGTCCACGCGAACACGAACACCTTGATGGGCTTGATGGGGAGTCCTGCCAGGCGTGCTGCATGCGGATTGCTGCCGATGGCGTAAATGCGTTTACCAATCGCCGTTTGATGCACCAACCAAAGGGACACAAGAAACACTGCCAGGGCTGTCCAAACGCTCACGGGAATTCCAAGCCATGTTCCGGTTCCCAGAAAACGAATGCCTGACGGCAAATCGGTGATCCACGTTCCGGCCATGATCAGCTCTGTGACACCTCTCAGTGCGGTAAGCATGCCAAGTGTTACAATGATGGAAGGGATGCCTGCATAAGCCACCAGCCACCCATTCAACAGGCCCAGAAGCATCCCGATGCCAAGTGTCAGGGGGATCACGACCCCTGGTGGCCAGTTTCCGCGTGATAATGAGGCCATGGCTCCCATACAGGCAGCCAGGAGGCCCATCATCGACCCGACGGAAATATCGATTTCACCTGTTACCAACACGAGCATCAAGCCACAGCTGATGATACAGATTGGCGCGGCCTGCACGGCAATGTCCCTCAGATTCTGCCATTCCAGAAAGGTGGGATTCACCAGCGTTACGAGTGTTAGTAGGCAAAAAATGAAAAGAAAAAGCCCTGCGGCACGATAGCGCACCATATAGGCAAATACCTTTCTGATCCCGCCTTTCATGGGTGAGTGCATTGATGAGGAACTCATATGTCCCTCCCTGAATCCGTTGGCAAGGATCGCCTTAGCAGTATCTCCTGAGTTGCCTCCTGGCGGCTAAGAATCCCCTGGTTGCATCCCCCGCACAACACCATGATACGGTCACTCAGGGAAAGGATTTCAGGAAGTTCAGAGGAAATCAGAAGGATGGCAGTTCCTTTTGCCGCGAGCGCTTGAATGATACGGTGCACCTCACTCTTGGCTCCGACATCCACGCCACGCGTGGGTTCGTCTAGAATCAGCAATGTTGGATGGGTATGGAGCCACTTGCCGATGACGATCTTTTGCTGGTTGCCCCCCGAGAGTGATTCTGCAGGCTTGGAAGGGGATTCGGTCTTGATTCCCAGTTGCGTGACCAGGTCCCCGGCGGTTGAGCGCATGGTTCCCTGATCAAGCCCGCGAAAGCACTCGTGATTGGCCAATGATGGAAGAAGCAGGTTCGTTTCAACCGAGAGTGGCAGGACCAGTCCCTGGAGCTGCCGATCCTCAGGGACCATGGCAATACCGTGTGCAATGGCATCCTGTATGGTAAGGCTTGTCCATGTGCGTCCTCCATAGAGGATGTTCCCGGAATCAAACCTGTCGACTCCAAAAAGAGCCCGTGCAATTTCCGAACGTCCTGCACCCACAAGTCCGGACATGCCAAGGATTTCTCCCGGCTGAATGTGGAAGGAAATGTCATTGAAAGCACCTTTTCGACACAGGGCACTTACCTCAATTACGGGCTGCTTTGTGGGTTTCACATTTGGCGAACTGGTCGGAGGGGCAACAGGGACCTCCCTGCCCACCATGTGCTTGATCAGGGTGTCACGGTTCAAGTCCTTGATGGCCCATGTTCCTACGCTTGCACCGTCGCGTAACACGGTGACCCTGTCCGCGAGTTTGAAGACCTCCTCAAGCCGATGACTTACATAAAGGATGCCTACACCTTGCTCCTTCAGGACATTTATCCTCCCGAACAGCGAAGCACTTTCCCGGGCGGAGAGGGAGGCCGTGGGTTCGTCCAGAATCAGGATGCGGCATTGGTGGATCAGGGCGCGTGCCATGCTGACCATCTGTCTCTGTGCCAGGGACATTTCACCCACGGGTTCCGTCACCGAGAGTGCCTCACCCAAAGTTGCCAGAATGTTTTGAGTTTGCTTACGCATGCTGGCTTGATTCAGCCAAATCCCGCAAGCCATTGCATGTTCACGGCCCACGAAGAGGTTGTCCACGGCGTTCAAGTGTGGAAAAATAACGGGCTCCTGGTGGACAGCCACCACGCCGTGGGCCTCGATGGCATCAACCTTGCCAAGGGGAAGGGGAGCATCACGCCAGTGCACCTTTCCCGTGTCGGGGCGTTCCACACCGCTGAGAATCTTGATCAAGGTCGATTTTCCAGCCCCGTTTTCACCGCAAAGTGCATGGACTTCCCCTGCGATGATATCCATGGAGATATCTTTCAGGGCATGGGTTCCCCCGTATGATTTAGACAAGGCGTTGGTTTTTAGACGTTCCATGAACCGGTTTCAGGCGTAAGTGCTTTCCGGTTCGATCCCGAGATCTTTCCTGCGCTGCACGCGGTCAGACGTGATGGCGTCCTCGTAACCACTGGCTGCGTATGCGGCAAGTGGGTCCTCGGGCAGGTTGTGCTCCCTGCGCCACACCCTGAGCGTATCCGTCACATCGGTCATGAAAGCCCTTTGAAGGCATTGTTCAGCTTCAATAATGGCACCACGTTTCTGATGGTCACGCAGCATGTCAAATGGAACAAGCGAGGCTTTTGCGTATAGTTCCTGGGCCCAGGTGATGGTCTGGATCATGGCCGGGATTTTAGGTTTCAGGTTGTGGGATTGATCAATCATGTATGCGATTGGTGGCAAGGAACCCAGATCTTTGGCAAAGGAATGGATCTCGGTGAAAATACGAAAGACCTGATACGGATCGATGGAACCGAGGGTGAGGTCATCGTCAGCATAGCGCCGATCGTTGAAGTGAAATCCTCCCAGGGATTCCTCATCAAGAAGCCATGCCACGATTTGCTCGATATTCTGTGAACCATAATGGTGTCCGGTATCCACCAGGACCTTGGCTTGTGCCCCGGCCTTGTGTGCGAGGCACAGTGCCATGCCCCAGTCCGCAACATCAGTGTGGTAGAAGGCCGGCTCAAAGGGCTTGTATTCGATGAGCAGGGTTTGATCGCTTGTCAGGGCCTGATGGCATTGCTTGAGCAAAGTCTCGAAAGCGTGTTTCCTCCTGCGAATACTGTCCTGCCCCGGATAGTTGGTACCGTCGGCAAACCAAAGGGTGATGTTTTCGCTTCCACACTGTTTTGCTATTTCAATGCTATCGAGGCAATGGTGGAGTGCCTGCGAACGGATCTGCGGATCCGGGTTGCCGAAGGATCCCAGTTTGTATGACTGGTCCTGGAAGAGGTTTGGGTTGATGCTGCCGATGCCGATGCCTTCCTTCCGCGCTGCCTGACACACCGACTCAGGTGAGTGTTCTTGAGTGAAATCCCAAAGTACGTGGACAGCCATGGAGGAACATGCACCCGTGAGACGGTGAACAGTTGCGGCATCCTTGATTTTATCGTAAACATCGATGGCAGATGCGGGCTGGTAATATTTTCCGAACCGCGTGCCTGTATCGGCGAATCCCCAAGAAGGGAGTTCTATGTCCAGACTGTCGAGTGAGCGAAGCACGCATTCCTTTTGGGAAGAATCCATAGCGTTACTCAAACTACTCAAGACGGCCATACGATAGAAGCAAAAGCATGCAATACCTTTTTATTGGATTAGGATCCTTGTTTGTGGGACTGGGTGTTTTGGGAATGGTTCTGCCCTTACTTCCAACCACCCCCTTTCTGCTGCTGGCAGCAGCCTGCTATGCTCGGGGGTCCGATCGATTTTACCGGTGGTTGCTCAGTCATCCATGGTTCGGGGATACGATTCGGCGTTACCGTGGTGGACATGGCATTCCGCGACGCGTACGCAATAGAACCATCCTGATTCTATGGTTGACTCTGGTTCTTTCAGGGCTTTTGCTTCACCATAATGCCCCTGTCGTCCGCTGGTGGCTGCTTTGCTTGCTGCTTGCCGTGGGACTTGGGGTGAGCACTTACCTCCTTCGCCTGCCTGTTGACAAAACGGGTGATCAATGACGCCTGGCTTTGGTTTTTTACTTTTTCAGGACCTGATTCCACGTATGCTGTGGGCTGTATGAAACCCTGGTTTTCTCTTTTGCTCCATTGTGCCGGCGGCTTGTTTCTGTCGGGATTCCCTGTTGAATCACAAGCAAAACAGGATCGTCCCAATATACTTTTCCTTTTCAGTGACGATCTCACTGCTCAGGCCATTTCCGCTTATCAATACGGTCTGGAACTTCCTCCGACCCCAAACCTCGACCGTATCGCCACGGAAGGCATGCTCTTCGAGCAAAGCTTTTGCGCGAACAGTATCTGCACCCCTTCCCGAGCCACCGTCATGACCGGACTGCACAGCCACAAGAACGGGATCGTGCATTTGGCCGGAGCACTCAACCCGGCACTTCCAACATGGCCGAAGCAACTGCGTGCGCATGGCTATACCACCGCTGTTTTTGGTAAATGGCACATGAAGACCAAGCCGACTGGTTTTGATGCCTGGGAGGTTTTCAGTGGTCAGGGAAACTATTACAATCCATTACTGTTCAATGCCACTGGAAACCGCATTATCGAGGGACATTCAACCGATATCGTGACGGATCTTGCCCTGGAATGGCTTGACCAGAGGGATGTGTCCAAGCCTTTTGCACTGATGATTCAGCATAAGGCCCCGCACCGAAATTGGAAACCCAGTCTGCGGGATCTGGACCTCTACCGGGATTTGGAGTTGCCTGAACCCGCCAGTCTTTTTGATACCTATGAGGGACGGGTTGCCGCTGCCAATCACAAGATGGGCATCGATGTGCACATGCGTCTGCTCAGCGACCTGATGGTCTTCGAGAAGGAGTCTGACCTGAAGGTCATTTCGAGGATGAACCCGGAACAGCAGAAAGCCTACTTGGCCGCCTTTGAGGAAGAAAACAGTGCCTTTTTGGCCAATCCACCCAAGGGCCGCGAGCTCGTTCGTTGGAAGTATCAACGTTACATGAAAAACTACCTCCGCTGTGTAGCCGGTGTGGATCGGAACGTTGGCAGGGTGCTGGATTGGCTTGAAACCTCAGGGATCGCACAGGACACCATGGTTGTCTACTGTGCCGATCAGGGATTTTACCTGGGCGAGCATGGCTGGTTCGACAAGCGTTGGGCTTATGAGGAGTCCATGAGAATGCCCCTGATGATACGCTGGCCTGGTAAGGTGAAGCCTGGCACAAGGACCTCTGTCATGGTTCAGAATATTGACTATGCACCTACCTTTCTGGCAGCAGCCGGATTAACACCTTCTTGGGATGTTGACGGATTGAATCTGTTACCGATCCTGACCCATGCGGGTAACGTTCCTGAAAACTGGCGGGATATCCTGTATTATCGATATATTGACCGAGGTCATGGAGTAGCCAGGCACAGCGCCATCCGGACTCAGCAATACAAGTTGATATATTTTGATCGTCCACAGACACCGGCTGAGGAGGTAAATCGTTGGGAATTGTTCGACCTCCAAACAGATCCAAGGGAAATGAAAAACCTGGCAGGCTTGTCTTCCCATGCAACGGTGCTCACGGCGCTCAAAAAACGTTTCTGGAATACGCGCAATCGATATGGTGATACTGAGGAATCGGTATGGGATCAACCCTCCCGGCCTCAGTATCCAAGGGACTCCTTGATCCGTTCCTTACGCTCACGGCGACCCTGATGCGATTGAATTTTTGGTGTCCTGCAAACCCATCTGGAGTCGACCATCCCCGTCATTCTCTCGTTGTCCAATTTTGATTGGGTAAAGGGTGGTTGATTTTTTTTATCGCCCTGAAGGAGCCGGAGGTATCCAACGTTTCCAACCCATAAATGTCGTTCGATTTGGCTCGTTCTTCTATTTCCAGCTGATAGGTTCACTGTATGTCATCCAGTAATCGGTTCAGCCTGCTTCATGTCCGTGCTCAGATCGTTGCATTCCTTCAGGCATGGATCTTTTTCATGGTCTTTATGGTGGCATACGGGGATCAGAAGGATGTGTGGATCGGTACGGGAAGTGCATGGCCAAGTCAAGGTATCTACCACTGTCAACTGGACTTGGAGACAGGTAAATTGTCCAGACCATCTCTGGCTGCCAAGGTTGCTGGCCCTGGGTTCCTTGCCATGCATCCCAAGGGTTCGCATCTCTATGCGGTAGCCTCATACAAGGGGAAAGGCTCGGTGGTTTGTTATGCCATTGATCAGGGTGCCGATGGTCCAGAACTGTCTTTTGTGAACGCCCTGGAGATTGGAGACGGCGGAGGTACGCATCTGGCGGTTGATGCACTTGGGCGCGTTTTGCTGACGGCTCAATACAGGGGAGGATCGGTTGCCGTGTTTGCATTGAACCAGGACGGTACGTTGGATCGAAAAACCCAAGTCGTGGAGCATTCGGGAGGTGCCAGGGTAGTTGGCAGGCGCCAGGATGCCCCGCATCCTCATTGGGTTGGCTTTTCTCCGGAGGGAAACTTCGTTTTTGTCCCGGACCTTGGCCTGGATCAAGTGGTGATATACGGGCTTGATGCGAGCCATGCTCGAATTCGACCTCACGGGCAGACCCACACACCTCGCGGTGGGGGTCCAAGGCACATGAAGTTTCACCCCAATGGGCGATGGGCCTACGTTCTCAATGAACTTTCTCTCAGTGTTACCCTCTGCGACTATGACAAGGTGGGAGGATCACTCCTGGTGCGACAAACCCTTCCAGGCGTGCCTCACGAGCAATTGCAGGAGGAACAGTTCAAGAGTGCCTCTGAGATTCGGGTGCATCCAAGTGGACGATACGTTTATGCTGCCAACCGTGGGCACGATACGATCACTGCCTACAGGGTGCATCCAGAAACTGGGGAACTTTCGGTGATCGAGCGGGAGCATGTCAGGGGTGCGACGCCGCGCAATTTCAATATCGATCCATCGGGTCGCTGGTTGCTCGCTGCGGGGCAGGATTCCCACACCCTGGCCTCTTTCCTGATCGATCAGGACACCGGTAGACTGACATACAATCGCAGTGTCGTGCATGCGCCTTCTGCGATCTGTGTCCTGTTCGAACATGAATGATTCAGTGGCAGGCTCCTTTCATTGATCACTATCCAAAAGGCTCTCCCAAAACACACAGAACAGTCATGAGACCCATCTTTATCATTTCCCTCTCTCTTCTCTTGCTTGCCAGTGCGCAATCCTCAGAACGTCCCAATATCGTCTTTTTCTTTACCGATGACCAGACCAGCTCGACGCTTGGTTGTTACGGACATCCTGTGGTCCAAACACCGACCATTGACCGACTGGCCGCAAGGGGAACACGATTTGAGAATGCCTTTGTCAGTCATTCCATCTGCTGGGTCAGTCGAACCACGATCCTAACTGGATTGACTGGGCGAGGCTATGGGACCCCGGGCGCGCACGATCTTGCAAGACCGGAGGCCGTCAACACGCTATACACGGATCTGCTGCGCAGCCACGGCTATCGCACTGGTTTCTTCGGTAAATGGCATGCCAAGATGCCATCTGGATACGTGCCCCGTGATCATTTCGATGTTTACCAGGCCATTGGTCGTAATCCCTTTTACAAGAAACAGCCGGATGGTAGCTTGCGTCACGAGACAGAACTGATTGTCGATCGGGGGATAGACTTCATTCAAAAGCAACCCAAGGGCACTCCTTTTGCCCTGAACATGTGGTTTAACGCCTGCCATGCGGAGGATGGTGATCGTAGGCCCGGTATCGGGCATTTCCCATGGCCTCGGGCCGTAGACGGCATGTATGAAGATCTCAAAATGGCTCCTCCTCGCCTGAGTGCCCCCGGTATCTTTGATGCTCAGCCGGAATTCCTCAGGACAACCATCAATAGGGAACGTTTCTTCTGGCGCTGGAGTACAGACCTGAAATACCAGATCAATATGCGGGCCTATC
>JAAZXX010000149.1 GCA_014239995.1 Verrucomicrobiia bacterium | reverse complement strand
AAAACGAGGTCCTCATGTCACGTTCGCAGGATGTAGGCGTTCTCTCTCCCGAGCTGGCTGTCAGTGCCGGTGTCTCAGGCCCTGTGCTCAGGGCCACAGGAGTGAACTACGACCTGCGTAAAGCAGATCCATACGGCATCTACGAGCGTTTTGATTTCAAGATCCCGCTGGGTCAGCATGGTGATGTATATGACCGCTACATGATCCGCATCCTGGAGATGCGAGAGTCCATCAGCATACTCCGCGCTGCGCTGAGGGATATACCTGAAGGTGACATCATACATCCCAAGGCAAAACTCCGGGGATTCAGACCACCCAAGGGGGAAGCATATGGCCGTATCGAGGCACCCAAGGGCGAACTTGGTTTTTATCTCATCAGTGATGGCACTCCCAAGCCCTATCGCTACCGTATTCGTCCCCCAAGTTTTATCAACCTCACCATACTTGAGGATATGTGCCTGGGTCAGACGATTGCAGACTCGGTAATTATCCTGGGCAGTATCGACATCGTATTGGGTGAGGTGGACCGATGAATAGAGGACAGAGCCAATGATAGGAAAAGGTATCGCAAAAGGCATGGTGGAAACCGCCAGAAACTTGGTTGGTAGTTACCACGAATCCGAACGCATGGTGACGGTGGAGTATCCAGAGCAGAAAATCCCTGCCAAGGAATCGGCAAGGAATTTCCCTTTCCTGGTTTACGACGGGGACGACTGGCAAACCGGGCTCAGGTGTGTGTCCTGTCAAATTTGCGAAAAGGAATGTCCACCCCAGTGTATCTATATCGAGAAGGATACGGAGAAAAAACCTGATTTCCTGGGAAAACCGCAATTTCAGCCCAAGATCTTCGATATCGATGTCTCAGTCTGCATGGGATGCCAGATCTGTGTGGAAGTATGCCCCTTTGAATCGATTCGAATGGACCGCGAGTTCGAGTATGCAGGCACCGATAGATTCAACGATATGCTATTCACCAAGGAGAACCTTGCAAAATCCAACTCCTACTACCACCAGATTCATCCGACAGAGGCAACGGAGACCGATGGCATTCGTGAGGATAAACGTCAGGCCCACCTTTTAAAGGAACGCGCCAAGGCGGAGAAACTGGCCAAGGCCAAGAAGGAAGCCATGGAGAAAAAGGCGGGAGCATCCAGCACGGACTGAAACCATGTGGTTTGAAGAACTCCTCATTTCAATCAAGGCCTCCATGGTTCTCCTGGCACCGGAGATGGTGCGTCCGCTCGTCTCCGCCCTGCTCAGCAGCATGCCCATCCTCATGAGTTTTGGCGGACTTTTTGCCATGGTGACACTGCTGGAAAGAAAGATGCTTGGACGAATTCAGAATCGTCTTGGTCCCAACCGTGTCGGGCCCTTTGGCCTTTTCCAGCCTGTGGCAGACGGTATCAAGATGCTTACCAAGGAGGACATCGTACCGCACAGTGCCGACCACCTGATCCATTTTCTTGCGCCTCTGATCCTGCTCGTATCTGCCATGCTGGGGCTGTCGGTGATTCCCTTCGGCCAAAAACTCGTTGCTGTTGAACTTGAAGCCGGCATCCTGTTTTTCTTCGCAGTCGGTGGAGCGGCGGAACTGGCAGTCTTCATGGCTGGCTGGTCCAGTCGTAACAAATACGCCCTTCTGGGCGCATTACGTGCCATTGCACAAATGATCAGTTATGAAATCCCACTGATCTTGTCCAGCATCGGTGTCCTCATGGCAGCAGGATCTCTTTCCCTGGTGGAAGTTGTCCAGGCTCAAGCCGGGGGCATGCATGCCTGGTATATCTGGACACCCTGGGGCTTCCTGGGCTGTATCCTGTTCCTGATTGCAACTCTTGCCGAGGTCAACCGCTCCCCCTTCGACATCCCGGAGGCTGAGTCAGAACTGATCGCTGGTCACATGACAGAATACTCCGGTTTCAAGTATGCCGTCTTCTTCCTTGCCGAGTTTGTGGCCATGTTCGCCATGTGCGCCCTCACCGCGACACTTTTCCTGGGCGGCTACCATGCCCCACTACCCATCCTCAGTTTTATCCCCGGGCCATTCTGGCTGTTTTTAAAACTCATCCTGCTCGTATTGCTCTTCATTTGGATACGGGGCACAATGCCGCGCCTGAGGGCGGATCAACTCATGGAGTTTGCATGGAAATTCATGCTCCCCATGTCCATGGCAAACCTCGTGGCCACCGGCTTGTGGATTGCCTTGGATGGTGGCGTCCTTGGATGGATACTCAGCGCCATTCTTAACGGAGCAGCATATTTTGGATGGAGCCACTTATTGAGTCGGGCCTCAGGAGTGAAGCCACGGGTCTACCAGTATGCCGACGACCCACAAACGCACGCATGAATCTTTTGTTGACCATCATCGCACTGATCACCCTGGCATCCGCCGTGGCTGCGATATGCCTGAGGAACCTGGTCCACTGCGTTCTCTGCCTGACCCTTTCCTTTGCAGGCATCGCTCTTACCTACCTGGAACTCAGCGCCGAGTTCGTAGGATTTGCACAAGTCATGGTATACATTGGAGCTGTCACCATCCTGGTGCTTTTTGCACTGTTAATGACTCGAGGCGGGAAAGAACTCCACTTGCGAAGCTGGAATCCCGGGCACTGGCTGACTGGACTGGGCGCAGGCCTTGGCACGCTGGGAGTGCTGCTCGTTGGCATCTTCCATTCGAAACTCAGGGAGGTCACTCCCCTGGACACCAAGGACGAAAGCGTCCACGCTCTCGGAAACTCCCTGCTGGATACCTACGTTCTACCCATGGAGGCTCTGGCAGTCCTGCTCACCGTTGCCCTGATTGGAGCTGCCCTGCTGGCCATGCCCGAGCGCTCACGCCCCGGCCAGACTTTTCGTAAAGTCAGCTCCACGAAGGAAGGCCCCGTCAAGGATTAACATGCACACACTGACACCATATCTGCTATTGAGTGCGGGTCTCTTCTGCACCGGACTGATCGGAGTGATGCTGCGCCGCAATGCCATTATCCTGCTGGCAAGCATTGAATTAATGCTCAACGCAGCCAACATCAACTTTGTCGCCTTCTGGCGATTCCACCCCTCCAGTGAAGATGTTTCCGGCCTGGTAATGGTTCTTTTCACCATCGCAATCGCAGCCGCCGAAGCGGCCGTGGGTCTTGCCCTGGTGATTTCCATTTACCGACATTATCGAACCACAAACCCCGATACCCTCAATGAACTCAAGGGATGAATGACTGGCTTTCATATCTCTGGCTGATACCAGCCCTTCCCGTCCTTGCGTCCCTGCTGCTGACCTTCTGGCCAGTACAACGTCGCAAGGAGGCCGCCTTACTTGCCACCGGCGCCATGGCGCTCAGTTTTCTGGGGGCTTTGGCCGCATTCTGGAGTCTTTCTTCCTCGGGTGAAGCAGGACAGGTTACTCGTCTTACATACAATTTCACATGGTTTGACATGGGGACATCCTCCGTAAGAATCGGATGGTTACTGGACCCACTCAACGCGATGATGCTGCTGATGGTGACATTCGTGGCAACTCTCGTCCTGATCTACAGCATGGGGTATATGGCCAAAGACCCCCGCATGGTAAGGTTCTATGCCTTTCTCTCCCTCTTTGCCGGTGCCATGCTCGCGCTGCTCATCGCCAACCATCTCCTGATTCTGTTCATGTGCTGGGAAGTTGTCGGTTTGGCCTCCTACCTGCTGATCGGTTTCTGGTATGAGAAGCCCAGCGCTGCCGCTGCTGCCAAGAAGGCTTTCATTACCACTCGAGTCGGCGATATTGGTCTCTTTATTGGGATGATATGGCTCTACCGAGAGGCTGGAACCTTATTGTTCTTTGATGCTGGGCAAGGCTGTATGGAACAAACAGCACTTGCCTGGATTGCCAAGGCTCCTGGTATAGCAGGCCTCACGGCTGCTGCCTCAATCGGCTGCCTGATCTTTTTCGGCGCGATGGGTAAATCCGGTCAGTTCCCTCTTCACGCATGGCTCCCGGACGCCATGGAAGGCCCCACCCCGGTGAGTGCCCTGATCCACGCAGCCACCATGGTAGCCGCCGGAGTTTTCCTGATGGCACGCATCTACCCGATGCTTGCCTTTGAAGCCACTGGCACCGGGGCCCTTGTCGCCATCACCTGGATAGGTGCCATCACCGCACTGCTGGGAGCCCTGGTAGCCTGCGCTCAAACGGATTTAAAGAGGATCCTCGCCTTCTCAACCATCTCGCAACTGGGTTATATGATGCTCGGACTGGGTACGGGAGGTGTCGCGGTTGCCATGTTCCACCTCATCACCCATGCCTTTTTCAAGGCTCTCCTCTTTCTTGGAGCCGGTTCCGTGATCCATGGTTGTGGAGATGAGCAGGACATTCGCTACATGGGTGGATTGAGACGCGCCATGCCTGTCACCTTCGCCACCTATGCCATTGGAATGCTTGCCCTTGCGGGTTTCCCCTTGGTGACATCCGGCTTTTGGAGTAAGGACGAAATTCTCCACGCAGCACTGCATTGGCACGGAAGCCCTGTTCCATTTGCCATGGCGCTTGCCGGAGCTTTCCTTACAGCCTTCTACATGACGCGCCAGATGTGCCACGTTTTTTTCGGCCGCAACAGGCTTGGGCTTCGTGAAAGCACCGAACATCATCCGGTTCCAGAGCCTCATGAAAGTCCCGCAACCATGCTGATCCCACTGCGTTTACTTGCCATCCTTGCCATAGGGACAGGTTTCCTGGGGACACCCCTCTACCCATGGTTCCATACCTTTCTTGAAGGTGGGACTTTGGCCTGGAACTGGGGTGCGCTGCTGCATGGGTCCGCCTTGATCCTGCTCCTTGGCTCCTCCGCGCTTGTTCTGACGGGGCTGGGAATTGGATGGTGGTATTACAGCAGTCTGGTTTTTGATCCACTGCGTAATGAAGACCCACTGGAGGACAAGCTTCCGGGGACTTGTTTTGCCATCCTGCGCGCCAAATTTTTTGTAGATGAATTCTACGCCGCAACGGTCGTGCGTGGTCTGAATAAACTGGCCTGGGGCTCAGCCTGGCTGGAACAACGTTGCTTTGTCCCCATGCTGAATGTCATTCCATTTGTGACGCAGATCACTTCCTGGATCATGCGTCTCTGGGATGAGTGGGTCATCAACGCCGGTTTTGATCGGAGTTGTCGTGGAATCAACAACCAGGCCAGACGTGTTTCAGAGGCACACACGGGGCGCATCCAATCCTATCTACAGGTGATTGCTGTGGGATTTATCATCCTTGCTATTTTTTGGGTCTGGGGAGGTGAAGGATGAACGCGTTTCCATGGATCAGTTGTATCATCTGGCTTCCACTTTTGGCGGGCATCACCCTCATCATGCTCCGAACGTCAAAATGGGAATCACTTGCCGGCAAGACCGCAGTGGTAGCCAGCCTTGCGTCATCGCTCACCGCGGTGCTTTTGTGGCTTACGGCAGAAACACCCGAAAGTGGCGCTGCCTTTACCGAACGTCTCAGCTGGATTCCAACCCTTGGGGTGGACTACGCAGTTGGCATGGACGGACTCAGCGGCTTGATGGTCCTCCTGACGGCACTTGTCATGCCCCTTGCCCTTGCCGCGTCCTGGCAACAGTATCGCGCATCAAGTCCATACCTGGCTTGTCTTCTGATCATACAGGGAAGCCTGTTCGGAGTCTTCACCTCCAGCAATTTCTTCCTTTGGTTTTTCTTTTATGAAATCAGCCTGATACCTGCCTTCTTCCTGGTCCGTATCTGGGGCTCCCCCGGTAAGAACAGGTCCTCACTTCGTTTTTTCGTGTATTCCATGGCAGGAAGCATTTCATTACTCGTGGGTTTCCTGGCCTTGGCTGCTGCTACTGGGTCCTTCGAGTTTTCGGTTATTGCTGAACATGGGCGCACAGGCACACTGGCGTCTGAACTGGGCTCCAAGCTCGGATGGTTTAACATGCCGCTGGGGTGGTTGTGCACGTTTGTTTTCGCACTTATATTTCTGGGGCTTGCCATCAAGGTGCCCATGATGCCCTTCCATGCATGGTTGCCGGATACCTACGACCATGCACCCACTCCCGTGACCATGATCCTGACCGGTCTGATGTCCAAGATGGGATTGTATGGACTGATCCGCATGGTCATACCGATATTTCCCTACACCCAGGCTCAGGTCGTGAAAATCCTGATGATACTGGTTGCTGCCGGGATCGTCTACTCGGCGTTGGCCGCTATGGGACAGCGCAACCTCAAGCGCATGCTGGCCTACTCCTCCATCAATCACCTGGGATATTGCATGCTGGGCTTCTTGTCACTGGGCCTCATCACCAACGGCGAAATGAACCTTGCCATACAGAAAACCGCGGCACTGACAGGGCTCATGTTGCAGATGTTTTCCCATGGTATCATTGCATCGGTCCTTTTCTACTTCGCTCATGCCATGGAAGAACGGTGCGGAGAAAAGATCATGATCGATGCCCATGGAGGCTTGCGCAAGGTTGCCCCTGTCCTGGCTGGAACCATGGGGATTGCGGTATTTGCGTCGGTGGGGCTTCCAGGTTTGAACGGGTTTATTGGCGAGTTTCTGATTTTCAAGGGAGTTTTTGCCCTCATGCCATTGGCAGCCTGCCTTGCTGTTCCAGGTTTGCTGATCACCGCTGTTTTCCTGCTGAGTTTCCTCCAGAAGGTCTTTCAAGGGTCGGGAGGCGCATCCGTATCGCGTTTCAGGGATTTATCCATGCGGGAATCCATCCTGATCCTGCCGTTCCTGCTCATCATGGTCGTCCTGGGTTTTCTACCACACCTGCTCATCAACGGATTGAATCCCGTCATCAATAAAATCATCAGCTCCATGCATTTTTAGATATGTTGGCCTGGACCGTATACCTTTCATTTCTTGGCTCTCTTGCCTGTTTCCTCAGTCCCTCACACCGGCCTGAACGAAGCAAGCAAGTGGCCCTCCTGGGGACCCTGCTACCAGCCCTGATAGGCTTGACATGTGCTTACCATTACGCCCCGGTGGATGGCAATCCAATCGTAGACACCGTCAAATTAAGCTGGATTCCTTCCCTCGGTATTTCCTATTACCTCGCGGCTGACGGCATCAGCATGGTCATGGTCGTGCTGACGGGCATTGCCGCGGTCTCTGCGGTCCTTTTCTCATGGAACACGGAGCATCGCACGAATGAGTTTTTTGGTTTTTTCCTGGCTCTCATTGGAGGTGTCTACGGCGTGTTCATCAGCTTTGACCTGTTCCTCCTCTTTGTATTTTACGAGATTGCCATCATCCCCAAGTATTTCCTGGTGGCTATCTGGGGATCCACCCGTAAGTCATACGGTGCCATGAAGCTGGTCCTTTACAGTTTTGTGGGAAGCTCACTGGCACTGATCGGCATCATGGCTGCCTTTGTAGTCTCAGGGGCACAATCCTTCGAAATCCAGGAGCTCATCAAACATCCCTTTACCCAGGATTTCCAATATTGGGCCTTCCCGGTGACGTTTGTTGGGTTTGCGATCCTGGCAGGGCTCTGGCCCTTCCATACCTGGGCACCCACGGGACATGTGGCCGCTCCTACCGGTGCCTCCATGCTCCTGGCAGGCGTGGTCATGAAACTGGGAGCATATGGCGCTTTGCGCGTTCCCATGACCCTGTTCCCCATGGGCGTGGCGATGTGGCGTGAGGAACTGGCCTTTCTAGCGGCCATCGGGATTGTTGCAGGGGCCTTGGTAGCGCTCGTGCAGAACGATTTCAAGTTCATCATCGGCTACTCAAGCGTGAGCCATATGGGATTCGTGTTACTGGGGTTGCTTGCAACCACCGAGACAGGACTCAGTGGTGCGGTTCTGCAGATGTTTTCACACGGAATCCTGGCTGGGCTCCTTTTTGCGGTGGTGGGGCGGATGGTCTACGCACGCACCCATACACGTGAACTCCGCCAA
>JAAZXX010000148.1 GCA_014239995.1 Verrucomicrobiia bacterium | reverse complement strand
TGTGAGACGCCCAGAAGCGTCCTGCTTCCCGTTCTTTCTCGGTGTCTTGATAAACCCTCTTGGCATTCCATATGAAGCGCCCTGTATTCAGCATGGTGCGTGAGGCGACGCATACGGCGCCACTCCACGAACCCATATTGTAGGCGTGTGTGAAGGTCGTGCCTGCATGCACCAGCCTGTCCAGATTGGGCGTCTCGATATCGGTATGCTCGAGTGCGCGAATGGTTTCAAAACATTGATCGTCAGCAAAAATGAAAAGAATGTTTGGTTTTTCTGCGGCAAGGCTTGTGAAATGAAGGATGGCGATCAAGGCCCCCAGAAATGAGCCCGCCCGCCTGCTTAGCTTGGTGGATACACTGGACATGCTATTGGTCTACAGGGATATCTGTATTCGTGCAAGTGCCTTGAGGTGTTCCCAAGCCGATCCTGCGTATTGGGGCTTGGGTAACTTCAGTGGTTTGACTGAATAAGGGGGGGTGGCTTCGATACCATGCACGAACTCAAGTGGGGGGGGGCAGTTGCCGGAGCTTGAGATGAAGCCGAACCGTGGTTCGAATTGCAGAGGACTGCCATCTGGAGGGAAACCAGTATGGAATCGCTTTACCTTTCCTGTGTGCTGGTGGTGGTGGCAGCGACGGGCTGGGATCCTATTCTCGTGAAAGGATTTGATCTACCCTTTCGAGCAGTGTCTGGCCCGTGAAGGGTTTCTCTAAAGTGGCATCCGCTCCAAAAGTTTCTGCGATGTCCAATACCTCTACCGAGCTGAGAACTCCACCACCAGACATGGCAATGATCGGGAGATTTTGGCTTTGGGCGCGCAAGTCTGCGATTGTTTCGAGCCCCTCTTTCTTGGGCATGAGGATATCGACAATAACAAGGTCAAAGCGTTGGTTACTTGCCTTTCTGCTACCCTCCTCCCCGTCTTCTGCAGTTACCACCCCATAGCCCGCATGCTCTAAGTACTGGGACATCCAGACTCGCATCGCCTCTTCGTCATCAATGAGTAATATAGTTGCCATGGAGCTTTTCTTTTTACCATCAGGGAGAAAGATTTTTTTTGCAACGATTGAATGACAGAGTCGGAGTTTGCACCGTGAATCAGGATTTCCCTTCACTACCTGCCATGATGATGCTCCGATGATCGCGCCGTGTATCTGGTGTTTGGCCGTTCAGGTTACTTTTATGGGTTCCACTGTCTTGCCTCATCACGACAGTTTGGGTGCCTGACTGGGAAAAACCAGTTCGGAACGTTTGGGAAGAACGATTGTGAGTGCCCTGCTGTCCATGATCCAAGATCTGAATTGATATTGGGCGAAATTATCAAAGAAACCAGTGATGCTTCCGTTGGTGTCTGCCCTTATAGATTTCAGTTTCATCAATGCAAATGGGCATGTCATGCCGGTTCGCAATGCCTTTGAGACAGCCTCCTTGGCAGTCCAGATAATGCTTGAAGCCGCATCGTCTTCAATGCCCAACTGCTTCAGCAATCTCAATTCATCCTCTTCACAGTGTACTTTCATCACACGGGCACGTTTGAGTTGAATATCTTCCAGATCCAGTGCCATGGGGTGTCCTGCTGGGAATGCCAGGGCGCAAGCCATGGATGCGGTATGGGAGATACTCACGTGGATCGGATTTTTCATGGGAAAGCATGGAATCGGATCCTTAAAGATGCCCGTTTTGATGTGAACACCCGGGGGGTTGCATGTGATATCAAGGTTTTGCAGCGCTGTTTTGGCCGCTGTTCGCCCAAGTAGGTATGTCCGTCGCCGGCTTGGAGCCTTGAGAGAGTGAAAGTAATCCCTTTCTTCAGGATGAAGCCAATGCTCCAGATGACCTTCAAGTTGATTGTATCGAATGACATCGATTGCAACAAAAGCACCCTTTTCGGTGTGGTCCTCACGCTTGAGTTCAAATGATTGCGAGGCAACAGATGGAGATTTTGAAAAGAGGGGCACCATTGCAGGTGGGAGAACTTAGGGGAAGTGCTTCTTTCTGTCAAAACCCTGATTTTGATGTTCCATGGATTGAAAGTTCCATTTGATTGCACCGTTTCTTGTAGCTGCAGGAAATAGATACGGTCTCAGATCCGATTGTTTGAAGAATATTCTCTGGATTCCAGGAATGCTTTTTTGTTTGAATTTGTCTCACTATCGATGCGATTATTCCCAATATAAGCTTGGCGAGTCTCGTAATCGTGGTCTTGTCAAGGATTGTCGTCAGCAGTCTGGTGGATGGGATTATGAGCCTTCTGGAACGTGTCCAGTCAGTTATCAAAGCCTCACACGAGGGGACAGACCTCCTTTTTTGGTGTCTGCTCTTCTTTGCTACCGTTTCTGTTTGTTGTCCGGCAGTGTTCTTTATTACGCTTCATTTTCTCAAACGCCAAGGAGGGCAAGGTCTGCATGGAATTCGTGGGTCTCGCCCAGCTCCATGGGTGTCCCGGCGCCCCATTCCGCTTCATGTTTTTGGCCAGCCGCGGCGATGGATGGCCTTTCGTACACGCAACATGGGCATGGTTCGTAACGCCTTGGGTGTCAACAATGCCGAGCTTTGCACTTGGCAGCAGGGCCTGAGCCACGTAGGAATGCGTCACCTTTTCATTGCACCGCCCATACGGGGATGGATCCTTGTTTTTGGTCATCTCTTGCCAAATCCAACCGATGATATCGATCGTTTCTATGCCTTTATGCGGGATGTCAGTTCGGAGGTTGGGGAAGTCCAGTTTTTTTGCCTGGACACCGCTTTGCAAGAGCATGCCTGGGTACGTTTGATCGACGGAAATGTGGTGCGATCCTACGTTTGGGCTGAGGAACCCCTGTGGAACGAAGGATCTGAATCATCGGCCGAACGCTCGCTTCGCATGCAGTCTTTTGACTACGGTTTCCGGGTATCGGACGCATTTGGAACCGAATGGCGTGATAAGGTTGAACATAACATCACAAACCTGCATGCTTTGGCAGCGAGGTGGAGCCTTGACCCACTCCAAGTGGAAGCCAAGGACTTTGCGTCTGAGTTTGGGCTTTCCGGCGAAGTCGATCCGCTGCGGGTGGGATGATACAGTCACCTGATTACCCTTAATTGAATATACTTTTTATGACGGATTTTTTTCCCCCACTCGATGGGATTGTTGACAGTTATCCTAAGGATTTTTCACTGAAAGAAGGCTTGGACGTGACCGTACGTCCACTTGAAATAGGTGATAATCGTGCCCTTTTCCAATTTTTTCAGGCAGTTCCTGAAAACGAACGACTCTTCATCAAGCACAAGGTTCAGGAGCAACAAGTGATTGATGGATGGTGTAAGCATCTGGACTACGAGAAAAACTTCCCACTGGTTGCGATGGATGCTGATGGACACATACTCGCATCCTGTACGCTCCACCAGAATGGGTTTGGCTGGAAGCGTCATATCGGACGGATCAGTGTTTTCGTGCATGCTGACTTTCGTCGGCGAGGTTTGGCTCAGGCGCTGGTACAGGAGATCATGGGGGTCGCTCGCCAGTTAGGCCTTGAGAAGTTGGAAGCTGAGTTTGTTGCTGAGCAGAAACGTGCTTTGCGCGTATTTGCCCTGTTGGGTTTCTCGGACCTTGCCACCTTTCCGAAATACGTCATGGATATGCAGGGTAAGCACCATGATTACCTGCTGATGGGGATTCACCTTACGACGGACATCGAATATGCGGGTGTGGGTGGCTGACCTTTTCCCCTACTGCCCATGAGCTATCATGACGGATACTGTCCCAATTGTGGAGAAGAGGTGTCAGTCGATGCCAAGGTCTGCCCGGGCTGTGGTTCTTGTGATGAAACAGGTTGGTCCGAGGGGGCAAAATATGAACGTATCGGTGTTTCCTATGACGACACATTTGACTACGATGCATTTGTTCAGGATGAGTTTGAAGATCAGCCAAGGCGCTTTTCGTCATCCATGCAGTGGGTCTTGCTGGTCGTGAGTTTGCTCCTGATTGGGCTCATGCTGTGGGGCTTGCGGTTATAGAACGATGGGGCCTGGCTATGTATGATTCCGTGTTGCCCTCACTATCAGCCTGAAGATCTGTTGGTTCAATCAAGGTTCTCTTCGCCAGACAAAGCCTGGCTTGGCACACTTGCGTTGTCACGGCAGCGCAGGTTTACCCTTCAACGGGCTGTGTGCGGATAGTCTCGCCCACTTCAGAATACTCTAGGAGGGTAGTTCCCAGCCCTTGCGATAATGCTTCCTAATGTATTGATTGGCATGAGGATCATTGGTGACCTGCATTTGTTTGGCGTCCCACTGGATCCTATGCCTGGTACGCAGGGCGACATTCCCCAGAAGCACTGATTCCGTCATTGGCCCCGCGTAGTCGAAGTCTGAAAGGGCCTTGGCCTCGCCTTTGCAGGCCGCAATCCACTCATGGTGATGCGCCTTGTCATTATCCTGGTCTCCGCCCGGCCAGCGTGGGAGGGAGGCTTCCACGTTGTTGTGATCCTCCATGGTGGCACCTGATAGAAAACTTCCAGCACCCCAGTAGCTTGGCACGTAAAGGGTGTCTTTGGTACCCATGAGGATGCATCCGTTGCCAGGCAGTGTTTTCAACCTGACCAATGAGGGGTCGGGTTTTTTTCCTCCATCATACCAAGTCAGCTCGACAGGGCCCCGCATAGCATTGGCTGGAAACTTCCAGTGAACCCTGGAGGCTTTAGGTGGGGATTCGCTGGTGCCCCCCTCACCACTCCCTGAGATCTCAATCGGGTTCTTAAGGTCAAGGGAGAAAAAGGCAAGGTCCATGTTGTGACATCCCATGTCCCCAAGGGCTCCCGTGCCAAAATCCCACCAGCCCCTCCAATTGAATGGTGCATAGGATACATGATAAGGACGTTTTGGGGCCGGACCGAGCCAGAGATCCCAGTTCATTGTATCCGGTGCCGGCTGCGTGGCCTTGGGGCGTGTCAAGCCTTGGGGCCAAATGGGGCGATCTGTCCAGACATGGGCTTGTCGCACTTCGCCAAGCACGCCCGCACGTATCAACTCGACCAGCCGACGGCTATGGCTCTGGGAGTGGCCCTGATTACCCATCTGGGTGACGACCCCGGTTTCTCTTGCAATCCGCGTGAGCATGCGCGCTTCCTCTACCGTATGGGTCATGGGTTTCTGGCAGTAAACATGTTTACCTGACCTCATGGCCAGGATGGCCGGATGGGCGTGCGTGTGGTCGGGCGTGGAAATGGTGACTGCATCAATGTGATGATTTTCTTTCTCAAGAAGAACCCTGAAATCCTCATAAATCCTGGCTTTTGGAAATTTCTTGAAGCTACCTGCCGCATTACGGGTATCCACATCACACAAGGCAACCACATTCTCTTCCGCGCAGTATCCAATATCTACCCCTCCTTTGCCTCCGGCCCCAATGGCTGCAATATTTAAGCGACTGTTGGCCCCGAGAACGTTACGAACTGAGACCCAAGGAAAAGCCAAGCTTGTTCCGGTAAGCGCGGTGGAAGTCAGAAAACTGCGCCGACTGGTAGTGGATTGGGATTTCATGATCGATATTATATTCTGAAAACAACCGGCGTCCAGATTTCTTGAGATGGTGTCACGAAAAAAAACGCTGTGGATGTCACAGAAATGTTGCACTATTGTCATCTTACAATCATCTAAAGGGTAGCATGGTTACACACGTGAGAGCGAAAATCCTGATTGTTGATGACGAACCTGACGCTATTGAGCTGATCCGTTTCAACTTGAAGGCTTCAGGTTACGATGTTGTCGCGGCTGAGGACGGTGAGGAGGCCCTTCTCAAGGCAAGAAAGTTTTCTCCTGATCTCATCCTTCTGGATATCATGCTTCCAGAAATCGATGGGCTTGAGGTGTGCAAGATCCTGCGACGTGATCCCGCTACGGCCAAGCTTCCAATCATCATGCTTACGGCGAAGGCATCTGAAATTGACCGTGTACTCGGTTTGGAGTTTGGTGCAGACGATTACGTGACCAAACCTTTCAGTCCAAGAGAACTTCTCCTCCGAATTCGCAACCTCCTGAAGCGTCGTGAAACCCCTGAAGGAGAAGCCGAAAAGCTGCATGTGCAGGGGTTGGAGATTGATATTCCTGCGCACGAAGCGAGGGTCGAAGGAAAACCGATAACCCTGACACACACCGAATTTCGTTTGTTACAAGTCTTGATGGAGCGCAAGGGGCGTGTTCAATCCCGTGATCAGCTTTTGCAGGACGTCTGGGGCTACGATCAAATGATCGATACGCGAACAGTGGACACACATGTGCGCAGGCTGCGCGAGAAAATGGGGAAATTTGCCAACTACATCGGGACGGTGAGGGGGGTGGGTTACCGCCTCGTTGAACCTGTCGAATGACTTTTAACTCCTATGGATGGCTTTGAATCCTTTGTTCATGTTGACTGGAACGAGCTTTTGTGGATGACTGAACTTTCATGAGCCTTTCGCAGGATATTTGGGTAGTCTTGACAACGACTTTAGCGGTTTCCGCCGCTTGGTTCTTTTTTTTATTGCCTTTTTTTCGTCGCACACGGGCCTCATCGGCATTGATTGAAACGCTCAGATCCCAGCTTGTTGTCACACGCGCCGACATGGAATATCATCGGGATTCCGTCTTTGATGCGATGGCGGAAGGGGTTCTTCTTTGTGAATTGTCTGGGCGTGTCAAGTTTTTGAACCGGGCCATCAGGCGCATGTTCTCCATTTCCGACAACATCCCCGATAAGGTAACGCTTCTTGAAGTATTGAGACTACACGAGGTTTACGAGGTTTTTACACGTACCGTCAAGAATGGCCAAACGATGGGTGTTGAATTAAATCCCACAGGACTCGAGTCGCAGCATCTCATGTTAAACGCAGTTGTCGTGCACGATTCCTCAGGAAAACCAGAAAGCGTAATTCTTATTTTCCATGACCTGACAAGATTGAAGGAACTGGAAAGCGCTCGCAGGGATTTTGTTGCCAACGTCAGCCATGAATTGCGTACCCCTCTATCCATGATCAAGGGATTTGTAGAGACCATTATTGATCATCCAACGATGGGGCAGGATACGTTGGTCAATTTTCTTGGGAAAGTACAGAAGCATTCAGACCGTCTCTCGCTCTTGATCGAGGATTTGTTAACCATCTCGCGCTTGGAATCGGGACAGGCTACCGTCAACCTGAGGAACCTTCAGCTTTGTCTGGAGGTTTCCCGTGTTGTGGGTGACTTGGAGCGGAATGCGAATAAGAAGAACATGCATCTCTCCTACTCCGTATCCAAGGATCTTTTTGTTCAGGCTGATGCGGATTTGCTGGAACAGATTCTCCTGAACCTGATCGATAATGCGGTCAAATACGGTAAATCTGGAGGCACTGTTGAAGTGCATGCGGTGCGAGATGGGAAGGAGGATGTTTGTATCAGCGTGATGGATGACGGTCCAGGCATTCCAACCGAGGCAAGGGACCGGATTTTTGAAAGGTTTTTTCGTGTCGACAAGGCACGATCTCGCAGTCAGGGAGGTACGGGTCTTGGTTTGTCCATCGTCAAGCATATTGCCCAGACACTTGGGGGTCGTGTCTGGGTGGAGAGCGAGGTGGGAAAGGGATCCTCCTTTTTCTTTACCATGCGGTGTTCCTCCCACAAGGATCTGCCGGCTTCCGTGTCGCCTAAGTCAAGGAGTGCTGAAACTAAAAAAGTCTCTGTTTAGAAAAGCGATGAACAGACAGATAATCCTTCCATGAGCCATTGTGAATGGATGCCTTGTTACGTAACGATAGTCATTACGGTGA
The DNA here is from genome assembly GCA_014239995.1 of Verrucomicrobiia bacterium. Classification (GTDB taxonomy): domain Bacteria; phylum Verrucomicrobiota; class Verrucomicrobiia; order Limisphaerales; family AAA164-E04; genus AAA164-E04. The sequence continues at coordinate 187 of JAAZXX010000148.1, read as the reverse complement.
TGAGAGGAGTTCCTCAAAACCGAGAGTGTGTCTCTGATCCCTTGTCGCGCTTCTCTACTCAAATTCTAGAAAATGGAATGGAGAGTAGTAACCTGCATTGAATCTAATGCAACCCAGGTGTCTCGATGGTTCCCACCTCTACCTTGATGAACCGGGTATTTTCCGTCACGCAACCCGAATCTTGCAT
>JAAZXX010000147.1 GCA_014239995.1 Verrucomicrobiia bacterium | reverse complement strand
ATGTTACCCCGCTGGTAGGAACAAGGTTTAGGCATGGTAAGGGTCCCAGGATTTGTTTGATCCAGGTGGGGCCCTCGGGTTGCCCGGGGAATAATTTTTGAAGATGTGCCCCTGCCTTGTAAGCTTGCAGCATTTCCGTTGGGGTCGCACATCCTGGCATGGTAACGACATTGAGCTGGAGTCCAGCGTGAATGACTTCTGGGTCCATGATGGGAGAGACAATATAACTTGCACCCGACCTAACTGCATCCTCAGCCTCTTTGGGGGTCAGAACCGTACCCGCTCCAACAACGATGCCCGGTTGACTTGAAAATTCCTTAATAAGTTCCATTGCGCCAGGGATGGACAAGGTGAATTCGATGATCCGAAAACCACCATCAATAGCTGATTGCATGGCGAGCGCAGCTGCTTCCGTGTCTTGAGTTCTCAAGATGGCTGAAGCTTTCTCACGTTTGATGGCACTTAAAACAGCATCAGGGTTCATGTAATATCCTTAAACGATAGGGGAAATGTAATCAACTTTTGAACAAATGTGGTTGCTGGGAGTCCCAACCTTTGCGTTGATGTGCTCGCAAGTGCTTCAGTAACACAGCTGGTTGTTCAGGCGTGTTGTATGCGTCCCTCGTTTCAATGGATCTGAGAAGTCTTTGGGTTGCTTCAGAAACTTCCATTTTCCCATAGGCATTGTCTCGAGAGAAATGGATGTATTTCATGCACTGAAAACCGTCAAACCACCTGAAAAACCGGGCCAAGTAGGTCTGGTAGCTTTGAGTTCCTTGAATGCATGTCTGCCAACGGCTCCAGCCATTAATGGATTCAATGAAATCTAAAATCAGGGAGGGGATACGGTGCCTTGGAACGGGGCTTGGAGATTTGAAACGAAAGGGGTCGTGGGCAGTTACCCTTTTGAAAAAGTAATGTAAATCCAAAAAACTGTCGAAGGCATAGGAGTGAAAAAATGGTTTTCCCATTTGGGCACTGACGGCTCTTCCCGTGCCGAATGGGACACGATCGGAGGGGCGTGGCGAGGGATAAACGGTTGTTTCGGTTAATTCCGTGTAGCCACCAAGTGGAATGATTTTGTTTAAAAAATAGAAATCCTCTCCCGCCTTTTTCCGATTCATGCCTCCTTGAGCCATATAAACAGGTGCACGCACAGCCATGGAAGACCCTATGGTATGATAGGCGTAGGGAAATCCGGCATAACGCAGTGCTTCCACGTAATACCTCAGGTGTAATTCATACCTTGTTATTGCTTCATAGATCTCGGGATCCATTTCGCCTGTCATTGGGTGTTCGAAATGAACATTGCATCCCGGGGTTTTGGGGTGTTTTCGGAAATGATCCTCGAGGGCAAGCAGGTAATTTGGATCGCATTGGCAATCCGCATCCAGATTGACAATGAATCCACGTTTTATCTGTCCGGCACGATTGAGACGGTGAAGCGCTTCATCCATGCCAATCTTTCTGGCCGTGCCGACTCCTGCTTGCTTGTTTGAAAGTTCCAAGGCGCTCAATGCATGGAAACGAAGGCGTGAAATAGAGTTTTGCGCCGCAAAACGGCGTACATTGGCCAAGGTTTCTTTTTGTTCGTGGAGGACTTCATGGCTTGCTTCGGCCGCTGCGTTGACCACCATGATAACCTCAAAAGCACTATTAGTCGGAAGGCAATCCACCAGGGCTTGCAGCGTGTTCTCCCAGTGTGGTTCACAAAAGCATGGGATGACAATGACTCCGAGCAGGTTTGGAGCTGGAGGTGTGTCGATGAGCGCGATGCGTCCTGAAAAGCGTTTATGATAATATTCGACACGGCTGTCAGTCATTTCAGTATGGGCCATTGGTATGAATCACAGAGTCATCAGGCAAGGCGCAGCAATAATTCTGACTTTTTGAGCTGGCCTGACCACCTTTTAGGTGTTCCGATTGACTGGGCTTCAATATTTTCATCCTTAACAAATGGAAACATTTTTGAGTCTCTTAATAAATCCTTAATCATGATTGCTCAAAACCAGTATGGAGTTTGCTTGTTGAGAAATTGTTTAAAGATGCTACACCTCGCGATCTTTGGACTTGCTTGCTTCGATGGTGTGATCTTGTCAGGTGATCGGGTCTCACTTTTTGATGGCATGACCCTTCAAGGGTGGGAAGGGGATAGAGGTCATGGGCAGGCTTGGCGCGTGCGGGATGGTCACATCGTTGGCGGGGCGTTGGATGGCAACGCCCGCCCTGGACTTCTTGCCACCAAGAAGTCCTTTGATCATTTTCGACTGTCTTTTGATTTTAAACTCCATGGAGCAGGAAACTTTGTGAATGGAGGAGTTCGATTCAGAGGGCATTGGCATGGCAACTCTCCAGAAAACATGGTTGGCTATCTGACCCGATTTGGCGTAGGAAGGACAGGAAGTCTTTACAAAGAATCTCCTCCCCAAAAAATGTTGGCCCAGGCGGATGGGAAATTAATCCGAGCCGTTGAGCATCCCGGTGAATGGAATACCTGTGAGGTGCTCGCACTAGGGAATACGATCAATATTTTTCTGAATGGTGTTCTCACGGCAACTTGGGTTGAGGACGACGACACTATTCCCAGGAAAGGACTGATTGCCTTGGAGATCAGTGAGGGAGGAATAGCTTTCAGGAACATCCACATCGAAACCCTTTCTGAACCCTCCATTCCCCCTGAAGACCACATCCTTAGTCGATTTGGAAAGGGGCAGCCGAGGCATTTCAGAAACGCTTTTACAGAAGAACGATTTGAAGTGGAGGGTCAGGAAATGATCGTGATGGTGGGGCAGGAAAATTTTGTACGCGAGCAAAATTACCCTGCATTTGAATCTATCATGACAGCCCATTATGCATCAAAACGCTTAAGCTTTCGTTCCATGGCATGGGAAGCGGATACCGTGTATGAGCAGTGGCGAGATCTGAATTTCGGATCCTGGTCCGATCAATTACGCGTTGCGGAGGCAGATATCATCCTGGTTCAGTTTGGGCAGATGGAGGCCATGGATGGACCCTCGAGGTTGCCAGAATTTGCCGCTGCCTATCATCGACTACTTGATCTTTTCGCGCAACAGACCCGTCGACTGATCCTGGTTTCGCCCATGCCTTTTGAGCGCCCGATCGCTTCTCATGCCCCAGATTTGACCGAGTTAAATGACAATGTGGCTCTCTACTCCCAAACAGTCAAAAACGTTGCAAGGGCTCGAAAGGCGGTTTTTGTGGATCTGTTCACGGCCTTGTCCAGTTCGAATGAAAAAGTGGAAAGGTTGACTGAGGATGGCATTCACCTCACGCCAAGAGGGCTTGAGGTAGTGGGTGAGGCAATTGCCCGACAATTGGGAGTGGTGACCCCTCCGGGTAGAAACGAATCCTTGACACAGCTGAGGAAGGTCATCCAGGCAAAAAATCGATTATGGTTCGATGCCTGGCGACCGGCGAATTGGTCTTTTGCCTATGGAGACCGTGTTGCACAAATGTTTGGACGTGCTTTTGGGCAGGGACCCTCACTGCATGGGTCGCTCAAGGCACGTGGCCCCATGATTGCAAATTATGAGTCGATTATCCACAAACTGGTAAATGATGAGCCTGTAGAAATACCTTCCCTTTACACCCCTGCTGCTGTCTCGGTTTCGCCCCCAGCCTTGACCCCAAAGGAAGAGGCTTCAAGTTTTGAGTTGGCTGACGGTTATCAAGTTAATCTCTATGCTTCTGAACACGATGGAGTGGTGAATCCTACCCAAATGGCGTGGGACGCAAGTGGGCGCCTTTTTGTTGCTTGCTCGCCGTCCTATCCACAGTCTCTTGCCAGCGTGCAACCTGCAGATTATATCCTCATACTTGAAGACTTAGATCACGATGGTAAAGCCGACAAGAGCTGGAAATATGCAGATGGTTTAAACATGATACAGGGGTTGGAGCCTGGCCCAGAGGGCCTCTATGTATGTGACTTTGATCAAATTATCTACCTGAAGGATGACGACGGGGACCTGCAATACGATTCCAAACAACTCATATTTTCGGGGTTTGGCGTGGGCGACACGCATCAACTCATCAATTCCGTTACCCACGGAATGGATGGGACTCTCTGGTTCACGCAGGGTTTGCATGCCATGTCCGTCGTTGAAACCCCATGGGGAATTAAGCGATTGGATCGCGCCGCTGTCTGGAGGTTCGAGCCGCGCACACTCAAGCTCGAAGGTTTTTTTGGTGGGGGAATGGCTGGTGCTAATTGCTGGGGGATTGCCTTTGATGATTTTGGACAGGTTTTCCACAAGTCAGGAGATCGTCCACATGGTTATTGGACTGTTCCAGGAATGGTGCATGGAGCCAATCCCAGTGGTAGTGGCTCACGTACGATGGCCAACCAGTCTTATGCCAATTCACCTGAGCAATACCACACCGTTGGGGCCATTTTCGATTCGTCTCCAAAAACAACTTCCATCGATATCGTGGGAACCCGCGCCATGCCTGAGGAAATTCAAGGTGCGGCACTCATTGGAGGTTACTTTGGATCGGTGGTTGAGTTGCACCGTTTCTACGATGATGGAGCAGGGTTTGGCAGCGTTCAGTTGCCTAGAGTGATGCAATCCACGCAGCATGCCTTTCGGCCAGTGGACGTTAGCATGGGACCCGATGGGGCCATGTATCTGGCAGACTGGTATAATGAAGTGATCGGGCACTACCAAGCCAGTTACCTTGACCCCAGACGTGATAAGCACCACGGCCGCATTTGGCGTATCACCTCAACTCAGCATCCTCCTGTTGAGTATGAGGATCTTGCTAACATGGATGTTGCAGAACTTCTGGACAAATTGAAATCTCCTGAACGCTGGATTCGCTATCAGGCAAAGCGCCTTTTATTCTACAAACCTACTCAGGAAGTCTTGAAGGAAGCGGATGCCTGGTTGAATTTTAACTCGGGTCAGCAACATGATACGGAACAGTGGCTTATAGAGCTCGCAGGAGTGTATCAGTCACACGAGGCAATAAGGGAGGACTTGTTAAAACGATTGATGAATGCGCAGGATTTTCGTGTCAGAGCCTATGGAGCACGAGTCGCTGGAGACTGGGCAAACATGCTTGACTATTCCGTTGCAGCGTTAAACTTGGCGGTTAGAGACCAGCATCCCCGCGTGCGCTTGGAAGGCGCTGTAGCCTGCAGTTACCTGGATGATCCTATAGCGGTGGATATTGCAACTCAGGTACTGCATTATCCCACGGACAAATTCATTGATTATGCCTTACGGCAAACGTGCCGAGCATTACAGACCTTATGGGAACCGGTTTTGAGGGTAAAATCGCTGACGCTTTCGTCTTCCCTTCAGGAAGCCTATTTGAACGACCTTGCCCAAGGTTCCATGACGCCTCTCGGACGGGGCGAAAGATTGTATCAGCAGGCTTGTATGCCTTGCCACCAGCAGGATGGAAAGGGTCTCCCTGGGGTTTATCCGTCCATTCGAGACAGTAACTGGATTGCGGGTAATGCAGATCGATTGATAAAAATCACGCTGCATGGATTGCGGGGGGAAATCGAGATCAACGAGGTTTCTTGGAATACTTCTGTATCCCTGGAAATGCCCGCTTTTGGTGGCTTGGCGGATGAACAAATCTCAATTCTTTTAAGTCATCTTCGATCTACGTTTGGAAACAATGCTTCAGAGATTACTTCAAAAAAGGTACATGACGTGCGATTGAGGTATGCTTCTCGCCAAAATCCATGGACCATGGAGGAGCTAGAGTAGGCAGCTTTGGAGTTTATATTTTTAGTGCTGATACCTTGATTTCAGTATCGATGATCCTTGTTCTTCCTTGTCGAGCCATGGGTTTTATGATGGCTGATCAGAATGATTCATCCGTTGATATGATTTGTTTTGCGACAAGCTTAGCATCTGCGGTTTGTTCACAGGTTTCAACATGACTCATGCTCTGATAGCAATCTTTTGTAATGTTGGATTTAAGGTTTTGAACCTCCTTTGAAGTGTAACAATGATGCGCACCCGACAGGATGGGGGGTCTGGCGACACATGCATGCCGGACAGGCTCGTTTGAGATAAGGTTTTATCGGATGGGGATAGACTCGGGAACGGCATTGAAGAAGCGGATCAGATCGCGGTCCTGATCAGCCTTTCCAGGTTTCAATACAACCCAGCCAGATTCCTTGCCAATTTCTTTGGTGTTCGATTCTTTCCAGCGCCAAGATTCCACATGTCCATCGGCGAAGGAAAGAACTGTGCCGTTGTTGTGGCGAGTGGCAGGGAAACTGATCCATGTCCACTTTGATGTCCCAAAAAGTTGCCATTCAGCTGTATTGGAACCAAAAGCACTTTGTTGGATACTCTTGACATGTTCGTCGATAAAAACAAAAGCGGATGAAGGAGAGGGGTTTCTTATGTCACCCTGCTTGTGCCAGCAATGACGGTAATAACTTGAACCTGGATCAGACCGGAAATTCATGTACATGCTCATGGATACACTACGGACACGTGGAAGCTTTCCGAGGTCACGCACGGTTGATTTGTCAGCAGGGCATTTGTAAATAGCTGATGATTGATTATAGCTGAAAAGAGCACCTTTTCGTAGGTTGAGATCATTTTTGTCTGTCCAGGCATTGCCCCTGAGCCAAGTGGATCCCTGACTTTCCCATCCGCCGCGATTACCTCCTCCGGACAGCTGTGCATTATTGACCATTCGATCCTCGTGGTCATCGGCATACATGGTCCAGCAAAGTTGAAGTTGCCTGTGATTGCCCGTGCAATATGCCGAGAGTGCTTTCGCCTTGGCTTTGGACAAGGCAGGAAGCAGCATGCTTGTAAGAATGGCGATGATGGCAATGACAACCAGCAATTCAATGAGTGTGAATCCACCCCTTACCGGGTGTTGAGATTTAGTTTTCTTGCTCCTTTCAGCGATCATTTTTACGGGTACGTTAACCCCGAATACTGGGGGAATACAATGGATTCCTTCTCAAAGTGCAGAATTGTTGTATCAAGGAGTTTCTAATGGACTAGCCCGGACGTCCCGGGTGCAGTTGCTGTTTGCTCCTCTCATGCGCACAGGTGTTTTTTCTGAGCAAACTTCGTTTCTGCAATAAATTGTGTGATTGTTTGTCGCTTATAAAATCCTACAGGAATGGATTTTTCTGGAATCCCACCCGTTAAACCAATTAACGTGTCGTTGTTATGAATACACGATCCATCTCAACATTGGCCATCTTTCTTTCAGGTGTCATTCACCTTCATGCGGACTCCAGTAAGGTATTACCGGATTTTTCCGGTCAATGGGAAGCCACGGCTTCGGTAAGTGATTTTGAAACGAGGGATTCTACTTTGACGGTAGTTAAAAAGGACAAGTTGTGGCATTCAACCATGGAAAGCGAGGATGGCCAAAAAAGGAAAATGAGCCGCACTCAGGTCAAAGGGAAGACCCTGGTCGTTGAATTTGAAATGGAAAGCAATGGTCAGAAAGCTGTGATAGGGGCAAAAGCCGAATTGAACATGGAAGGTGCTTTAATTGGTAAATGGTATGCCCGGGATGAGAATGGTACACAACTCATGAGCAATGACTGGAAGGCCGTTCGGTCCCTATCTTCTGCTTTTGCTGGTAATTGGAACGTGTTGGCTGAAACCGATGATAACAACATCGAACATAAAATGGTGATAAACAAAAAAGATAATCAATTTTCCGGTTATGCGACCGGAGACGAAGGGCAAATTGAGTATCGTCGATTGAAAATTACAAAAAATGAAGTGAAAATGGAGTTGCCGTATGCAGGAGGCATCGTCAAGGTTGCTGCCAAGTTAACGCAGCCAGGGAAGTTAAGCGGCAAATGGCATTATTTTGATGAGTTTGATCAGCAGGTAGCCGATGGCAAGTGGTCTGCCAACAAATCCAAGATAGGTCTCGAAAAATAAGCCTTCTGGATTCGTTGATACACATCCTCAACATATTACTTGGAAATT
>JAAZXX010000146.1 GCA_014239995.1 Verrucomicrobiia bacterium | reverse complement strand
CACACACAACTGATTCTTCTGGCACAGAGCCCCCAACCGCAAGGCAGCCCAATGGGAATGTTTGTTCCCATGATCTTGATGGTTGTCATTTTCTATTTCCTGCTGATCCGGCCTCAGCAGAAAAAAGCCCGCGAGCACGATACGCTCTTGAAGACACTCAAGATCGGTGATCGAGTGAACACAAACAGCGGCATCGTCGGGGTGGTGGTCGGCATGAAAGATGACAAGGTTTCGATTCGCTCGGCGGATACGAAACTGGAGATGCTGAAGGGGTCAGTCACCGAGGTCATTGCGAAAAAGGGCGATTTGGATTCCTAGAGACGTCACACACACAAGTATTTTAAATGAAACCCGCATATTTTTATAAATGGTTTTTGGTCATCATCTTGACGGTGGGGGCAATCACCGAGATCACTCCGTTTAAGGACAAAAACCTCATCGATCAATTCGAGCAGGATGCCACCAGCTCTGAGGATAACAAACAACTCCTGGAAACGGTACTCGCTGAAGCAAGGGAAATGGAGAAAGCATCTCCTGGGAGGACCTACGCCAACTTGTTTGACGCCATCGGCAGCAAGGATATCAGCTCGCTTTTCCCGAATATCGCCGTTGCTGAAGATGAAGATCAGCCCGTCAAGGTCGTTCTCAACAATCTTCAAGAAAAAGCGAAGGGAGAAATCCGGCTGGGCCTCGATCTACAGGGTGGCGTATCCTTCACGGTGGCCATGGAAACCAACGTGCTCAGTGCGGACAGGGACAAGGATGTCGCACTGGAGCAAGCCATGGGTGTCCTTCGAAGCCGCGTCGATAAGTTTGGAGTGGCGGAACCCTTGCTCCAGACCAGCGGTGAAAACGAAATCGAAATCGAGATGCCTGGTCTCTCCGAGCAGGATTACCAGTCCGTGCGCGACATCCTGACGCGCCCTGCCTACCTGGAATTTCGCATGGTCCATGAGCGCAGCCAGGAATTACTGGCTCGTGGTTTTCCTGTTCCAGGCTATGAGGTCCTTACGGAGCGTAAAGCGAGTGAAACGCCGGGCCAACCCGACAACCTCATTGAATATCTCGTCAAGATCAAACCGGAACAAGGCCTGACCGGCACCCACATCAGCGCTGCCGGGGTCTATCCCAATCCCATGACCGGTGAGCCTGAAATCGATTTCACGCTCACAACGGAAGGTGCCTTGCTTTTTGCTGACATCACACGACAGAATGTCGGACGGCAACTGGCCATCGTCCTCGACGGTGAGCTTAAGTCAGCGCCCGTGATTCGGGGGGCCATCGAACAGGGTCGTGGACAGATCACCGGCGATTATGAAATGCGGGAGGCATTTGAACTTTCCAACGTACTTGAAAACCCCCTGGAAGCCCCTGTCCGCATCGTGGAAGAAAACTCGACGGGCCCTACCCTGGGGCAGGACTCCGTCAACAAGGGGGTCAAGGCTTCCATCATCGGCCTGGTGCTTGTGGCCATTTTCATGCTCGTCTATTATATGGGCGCCGGATTGATCGCTAATTTTGCACTGATGTTGAACATCGTCCTCCTCATGGGAGTCTTGTGCATGATTGACGCGACCCTGACTCTCCCGGGTATTGCAGGCATCGTCCTCACCGTAGGCATGGCAGTGGATGCCAATGTGCTTATTTTCGAACGTATCCGTGAGGAGCTCGCACTCGGAAAATCAACTCGAGGTGCCATCGAGGCTGGTTTTGCCAAGGCATTTGGTACCATTTTCGACGCCAACGTCACGACGTTGATTGCCTCGATCATCCTCATCAACATGGGTAAAGGACCCGTGAAGGGCTTTGGAGTCACCCTGACCATCGGCATCATTGCCAGCATGTTTACAGCACTGTTTGTAACCCGCCTTGTCTTGGAGGGCGCCTTGAGCATGGGGCTTAAGAATTTCAAGTTGCGACAACTACCTTTCCTGCGCCACTGCAATTTTGACTTCATGCGGCTTTGGAAATCCTGGTTTGGCATTTCCTGGGCTTTGATCCTCGTTGGTATCGGGTTTGGTTTCTATCGCGGTGGAGATGTGTTCGGCGTGGACTTCGCCGGGGGTGACAGCATGACCTATCGTTTTGAGCAGAAGATCCCTGTGGAGAAGATCCGAGAAGCTGTCGACGCACTTGAAATTGGAGAAACACAGATTGCCTACGAACGCGATATTACTCTGGGCTTGGGTGATGGGAGTGAAAGCCTCGAAATAACCGCTCCCTTTGATCAGGGTGAACAAATCACGGCCATGTTGAAGGAACAATTCTCAGAAGCTGAATTCGGCCTGGATAAGACCAGCCGGGTCGGAGGATCTGTCGGGTCGGAAATCCAGAAATCCGCCATTATCGCACTCACCCTGGCTCTCTTCGGGATTCTCATTTACGTGGCCTTGAGATATGAATTCTCCTTTGCCATTGGTGCGGTGCTGGCCGTCATCCATGACATACTGATGACCTTGGGTATCTTTTTCATGTTTGGCAGGGACCTGAACGCACCCATGGTGGCCGCCATCCTGACCATCATCGGTTTCAGCATCAACGATACCATCGTCATCTTTGACAGGATTCGAGAGGACTTGAAGCTGGGAGTCAAGGGTAGCTTCAAGGACGTGATGAATAAGGCCATCAACGAGACCCTCGGTCGAACCGTCATCACCTCAGGTACCACTCTGCTGGCGGCCCTGGCCCTTTTCATCTATGGAGGAACGGTCATCAACGATTTTGCCTTCACCTTCGTGGTAGGAATCATTACCGGAACCTATTCCAGTATCTATATCGCTGCCTCCATTGTCCTTTGGTACTGCGATGGCAAGAAGCCTAAGTTGATGACTTCAGAGGTCACCGACGACATTCCCCACCCAGCCAAAGCCTGAGTGTTCCATCATATGCGATGCTTGCTGTAGAGGCCATTCAGCCCTGGCACTGGGGAGGATTCATTATTGGCATATGCTTATTACTTGCACTTGACTTAGGTTTACTTCATCGGGAGGCTCGGGAAATACGGATGCGTGAGGCCGTCGCCTGGACCATGTGCTGGTTCACCTTGGCGATGATGTTTGCCGCGTCCCTGCTCCGGCTGCAAGGCCAGGAGGCAGCAGGAGAGTTTGTGACCGGATACATCGTGGAGCTCGCTCTTTCGATGGACAACGTGTTCGTGATCGCGATGATCTTCACGTATTTCGGGGTACCCAAGCGGTTGCAGCATCGGGTTTTGTTCTGGGGCATCCTGGGAGCCATGGTGATGCGAGGGGTCATGATCTGGCTTGGGGTGGAACTCGTGGAGCGATTCCACTGGATCCTCTATTTTCTAGGGGCTTTTCTTATTTTTACCGGCTTCAAGATGGCCTTCGGGAGTGAGGAGGAAGTCCACCCAGAGCGCAACCCAATGATCAAGCTCATGCGCCGGTTTTTTCCAGTGACCAACTACTACGATGGACAAAGCTTTACAACGCGCAAGCCAGGATACTTTGCCCTGACACCCCTGGCACTGGTACTCATAATGGTGGAAACCACCGACCTTATTTTTGCAGTGGATTCCATCCCCGCCATCTTTGGCGTGACTCAAAACCCCTTCGTGATCTTCACCTCCAATGTCTTTGCAATCCTCGGCCTCCGATCACTCTATTTTCTACTGGCTGGAGCCATGTCCTACTTCACCTACCTGAAATTCGGATTATCCCTGGTGCTTGTCTTTATCGGCTTCAAGATGCTTATCGCCTTCACGTACAAGATTGACACCCTTTTATCACTCATTATCGTTGCAGGTATTATCTTAACCTCTGTCATGACTTCGCTGATATTGGGCCAACTCAGGGGTCAGGACCCACGGGATGAGGAAGCCTGAGTCCCAGAGGGCACGATACTTTTTCCAAGGCGTGATGCGTGAAAGGCAGGATCGAAAGGCCGTGCATGAAAACCAACACCCTGTCGCAAACCCTCATTGATCTGCTGGACGACCTGCCTGAAAGCCAGGGAGTAACGGTCAACTGGATGATTGAAAAAACCGGTGGCCGAGGCGTTTACCTTCTCTTTATATGGCTCAGTCTGCCCTTTGTGTTACCCGTTTCATTGCCCGGCACGAGCGTCGTTGTTGGGCTCATTCTTCTGTTGCTTTGTTCCTCCATGCTGATGGGGAAGGTGGGAAAACTGCCCCGGTTTATCGGAGAACGCCCATTGCCCATGCATCGAACATCCAGATTTTATCGGGGTAGCATAGGCTTTCTGAACTGGCTGGAACGTTGGGTAAAACCAAGGAAAAGCGAATGGATTCACTGGAAGTTTGTATCCACCTTGAACACACTTCTTCTGGCTTTTTTATCCTTCCTGCTTGTATGTCCGGTCCCGGGAATGATACCTTTTACCAATTCCCTCCCGACTTATGCGATGATACTCATTGCCGCAGGGGTCATGGAGGAGGACGGGGTCTGCCTATGCTACGGATATTTTTTGGTGCTGGCCACAGGGGCATACTTCACGCTTGTCGCAGGGGGCATAATAACGTTGTTGTTGCGATACTATGAAGATATTTTGATTTGGTTGCGCGAGCTCAGATGAATTACAGGTGGACCATAGCACCGATACAGGATCTTAAAGTTAAGCGCCTGGGGGAGGAGTTTGGACTGTCACCTCTACTGGCTCGATGCCTCCTGAACCGTGGACACGGCAATTCTGAGGAAGTGGATCACTTTCTTCGCCCCAAGCTCAAAAACCTGTCGGATCCCTTTACCCTTCCAAATATACAAAAGGCTGTGGAACGCCTTCTACAGGCTCGGGAACTGGGTCAAAAAGTGGTGGTGTTCGGCGATTATGATGTGGATGGTGTCACCTCAACGGCGTTGATTATTGAAGTTCTGCGAGAACTTGGGTGGAGAATGGACTACTACCTGCCTCACCGACTCGAGGAGGGATACGGTTTTAGTCAGGATGGTGTCGAGAATTGCCTTCGAAAACTTAAGCCGGACCTTATCCTTGCCGTCGACTGCGGGTCCACGGCAGTCGACACCATCGGGTGGCTCAAGGAGCGCAATCTGGATGTCATCGTATTGGATCACCACCAAGTCACGGATCCCGAACCTGAGGCTTATGCCTTGGTGAACCCTCATCTCAACGGGGGACATCTCTGTGAACTGAGTTCCGTCGGTCTGGCCTTCAAACTGGCGCATGCAATGATCAAGGCCTGCCGTGCATTGAACCAACCTCCATCGGTTCACGACTTTGACATGCGTCCCCTGCTCGACCTTGTAGCACTCGGGACAGTTGCCGACCTTGTGCCATTAACGGGTGAAAACCGCGTTCTAGTCACCACTGGCCTCAAGCACTTGAACCAGACACACCGAGCGGGCTTGCTGGCACTCATGGAAATTGCACAGGTCCGCGATCAGGTGGGTGTTTTCGAAATCAGCTTTCAGTTGAGCCCTCGCATCAATGCAGCGGGCCGACTGGTCAACGCGGATACAGCGCTTCGACTGATGCTCAGTGACAATCTGGAAGAGGGACGTATGCTTGCCAATGAGCTGGATACACGCAACAAGGAACGCCAGGCCATCGAGAAAGGAATCGCAGACCAGGCCACCGAAACGATCCGCTCCCAGTTTGACTCCTCCCGTGATTTTATCATCGTGGAAGGCCGCCATGACTGGCATGTGGGTGTCGTTGGCATTGTTGCCTCACGCATACTTAGGGAATTTTATCGTCCCACCATCATCTTGGGTGGTGAGGGAACCGAATGGCGTGGATCCGGTCGCAGTGTGGAGGGCTTTGACCTTGCTGAGGCACTTCGATCCTGTGACGATCTCCTGGTTCGACACGGAGGTCACGCCATGGCGGCGGGCATGTCCATCGATCCAGGGAACCTCAAGGAGTTCCGTAAGCGTATCAACGCCTACGCTGCCGATAAGATGAGAAAGGAATGTCTCACTCCCGTATTGAAACTAGATGCTGCCATCCCACTCGCAGAGATATCATTGGAGAGGATGGAGGAACTTGGACGACTGCATCCCTTCGGCGCTGGCAATACAGCCCTCCAATTCACCAGTCAGCGTGTATCACTGCAAAGCCGACCACACCGCATGGGAAGAGAGCAACAGCACGTTAAATTCTGGGTCACAGATGGCAAGTCAAGCTTTGAGGTGCTCTGGTGGAATTGCGGCACTGCAGAACTGCCTTCCGGCAAGTTCGATCTTGCCTACGCACCACAAATCAATGATTTCAATGGACGACGATCCATTCAGCTGAAGCTTCTGGACTGGCGACCGGCAAGCTGAGCAGAGGGCATTGACAGTCCCATCGGCCAGGCAAAAGCCCGGCATGTGCAGCTTTTCAGATTGAATTACAATCATGCCAGAATCCTCTGCAAGCAAACCCATCCAGTTCTACAACCGCTATACCAGAAAAATGGAAACTGAGGCGGTCTACGGTGAAAGCTTTCTCAAATGGGCCTACGGGAACAGGCTTGGCCGACTGACGGTGGAGGGCTTGGTCAAAAAAGCCTTTTTCTCACGGTTTTACGGCTGGTTGATGTCACGCCCTCACACGGTTTCAAAAATCCAGCCATTTGTGGATGAGTTTGCCCTGGATGCCAGTGAATTCGTCCGGACGCCCGATCAGTTCAAATCGTTCAATGATTTTTTCAGTCGAGCATTGAAGCCTGCAGCAAGGCCTGTTGCGGGGCATCGCGATGCGGTGGTTTTTCCGGCGGATGGCAGGCATCTTGGATTCCAGAATCTCGAGAAGGTCAGCAGCGTTTTTGTAAAAGGACAATCCTTTGACCTGGATTTGCTGCTGGGCAGCAGGGAACTTGCAAACCAATACCGCCAAGGAACTGCCGTTTTATCCCGGTTATGTCCGACGGACTACCATCGTTTCCATTTTTCCATCAATGGCATCCCTGCTCGCCCTGAACTCATCAACGGCTATTTGTATTCCGTCAATCCCATGGCTCTGCGTCAGCATCTGACATACCTGTGCCAAAACAAGCGCGTATTGACCCACGTTCACTCGCAAGAGTGCGGTGAAGTCCTTATTCTGGAGATCGGTGCCACCAACGTAGGTTCCATACGACAAAGCTTTTCGCCTGAAAAACCCGTCCGCAGAGGCGATGAAAAAGGAATCTTTTCTTTCGGTGGTTCAGCCACCATGACTTTTTTTGAACCGGGACGTGTCCAGCTTGCGGACGATCTTTTATCGCAGACAGCCAATGCCATCGAGCTGTATGCCCGCATGGGGGATTTCATGGGAAAGGTCCTTTGAAGGCATGGGAAGCTATCCTTTCACGACGCAGGGGCAGCTGGAACGCCCTTGATGCTAAAAAAGAGGGAACATATCAACTTCTGACATCCAATGAAAACCCCTTGGCTTTCAAAACAACTCACGTGGGTCCTGCCCTTGCTTTTCCTGAATGGCTGCGCGCTCCAGGCGGAAATGCCACGGCAACCCTTTATCGCGCAAATACAAAGACTCACTGCAGCGATGCAGTTTCTGGGAATTCCAATCGCCGAATCATCACTCCAGCGTCTCAATATGGCGCTGGACCAGAAGGAAGTGAAGAAGATCACCACGCTGCTGGACACGTTGGCCTTGTTTGAAGTGCATATCAACCCGGAGTCGCGCGTCAAGGTACACCGGACATCTGCATCTCCCATACTGCATCAGGGCGGCTACACCCCGTTCCTCGTCAAGATTGTGAACCAAGCCACCGTTACCTCACGAGTGCATGCCACATCACCCCAGTCTGGACAGGTCTATGGTGGAATGACACCCTTGTCTGCCCGCCGCATGCAACGCCAATCCCATGATGAATTGAAGGATCCAAAGGGTGATATGGAGCGGTTTCTTGATCTGAGCTTTTACGAACTTCCCCCCATGACCCCTCACTTGAGTGGTCTCGCCCTGGAATACAAGCTTCTGTGGATCTATGCCTCCAGCAGTGGCATCATGGAGGCGACCATTGGATTTGATGTGGGGGAGAA
>JAAZXX010000145.1 GCA_014239995.1 Verrucomicrobiia bacterium | reverse complement strand
CATTGATCATCTGGACAAGATTCGAAGCGGGCTGGACACTGCCACCGGGGCTTACAATAAGGCCATCGGAAGTTATGAACGCTCCATCCGACCCAGTGGCGAACGTATGCTCAAATTGGCACATCACACCGAAATGGAAATGAAGGATTTATCTCCATCCACGGAGGTTCTAAGGGATGCCCCAACATCCAGCACAAGCGAATGAATCCATGGGAACAACGGTTTGGTGGCATCGAGCGTCTCTACGGTAAAGAAGCCGCAAAGAGGATTCGCGGCGCGCATGTATGTGTGGTCGGCATTGGTGGTGTCGGGTCATGGACAACGGAAGCCTTGGCTCGCAGCGGCGTAGAACGCATCACCCTCGTTGACATGGATGAGGTATGTGTCACCAACATAAATCGCCAGGTGGAGGCCATTCAGGTTGAAATAGGACAACCGAAGGTAGAGGCCATGAAACGCCGAATCGAGAATATCAACCCCAACTGCTGCGTGGAGCCCAAGGCTTCTTTTTTCACCGAGTCCACAGCCAAGGAAATCCTTGCAGAACCTTACGATGTCGTTGTTGATGCCATTGATCGTCTTCAAGCCAAGTGTCTTTTACTGAGTTTGACCCGTCAAATGGGGGTAAAAATCATCAGCACAGGAGCCGCAGGCGGTCGCATCGATACATTTCAAATACGGACGGCGGACCTCAGCAGAGCACACCACGACCGGTTATTGCAAAAGGTACGAAAACAACTTCGAACCACGCATGGGTTTCCAAGGGATCACAAGAAACCTTTTGGTATTCCATGCGTTTTTTCACCCGAATCCACCCAGCATCCAGCCCATTTCAAAGAGCACTGCGACACCGACTCAGAGAAGGATATTTCCGACCACCAGGGCTGTGCAGATGGATACGGAAGTGTAACCCATGTAACAGGAGCGTTTGGCTTTGCTGCCGCATCCATTGCCATACGCATGATTACCCAGAGTATCATTGAATGCCAAGAGGGCATGGGGTGAAGCAACTTTGCAGCCACGCTGCGGGGCGGAAGAATGATGACGATACCGGAAACCTACAAGGAGACCCAAAGCAAAAAATGGCAAAACGTATTCTCAACAGACTCGATGCCGGTGCAGAGGAATGACCAGGCGTCCCGGGCATTCATGGTCTGGGTAGTCTTTGCCGAAGCTCCCTCTCCACCTCACGCACGGACTGACCTGTGTTGGCAGAAAGGGAGGCAGCCAGGCCAGAAACGTAGGCAGCCGACGCAGAGGTGCCATTGATCATGAAAGTGGTTCCGTTGTATTCGATGAAGGATCGACCTGGCATCATCACATCCACAAATGCACCCGTGTTTGCGTATGCTGCAGCCTCACCATCACCGCCCTCGGCGGTCACAGCAAGGACATCAGGATAGGCGGCAGGAAAAACAGGATGGGTACCTGGACTGTTACCTGCAGCACCAATAACAAGTACCCCTTGCTGGGAAGCTTGGTGGATCATCTGTTCCATGATCGGCGTAGCTTCCGTCCCGCCCAGGCTGAGATTGATAATGTTGGCTCCAGCCTTGACGGCCTCATAGATACCAGAGGTCACTTGGAATGTCGTGGTGGTTTCACTGTCCCCATACACGTCTACGGGAAGAATCCGAACCCTGGATTCGGGTTTTCCCTCGTTTCCAAGCTCGATACCTTTCAAGACAGTCTGAGCCATGCTGGTGCCATGCGAAGGCAGAGTCTCCTGCGATAGAACCTCTCCGCCAACATTGATTCCCGGCAAAAGAAACTCAGACAAGGTCGAATCATCCGACTGGACAGGCATATCGATTAATCCAACAATCACTTCGTCGCCCTTTGTCACACTGGGCTTGAGCGAGATCCCCGAGACATTTCCTCCCCTGAAGGTCTGATGATCACCCGGACGACCTAGTTCAAAATTGTCACTGATTCGAACAGATTCAGCCCCTCGAAGGCGTTGGCGCGCCTTATCGGCATCGGCATCATCGTTGAAGGAAAGCCTGTAGGCATCGAGACCTTCCACTTTGCCGATGATATCCGCTCCAAGGGCATCTGCCACCTCTTCGATTGAAACAGAACTGCCGGGTTTAATCTGCACAATGAGTTCATGAGCGATGCGCTTGGAGTAGAAAATCACGACCTGATCTGAAAGTTCGATTTCCCGCGTTGCGCTTGAAGCGCTTGTGGCATACACCATCAATTTGGATGATCCCGTTTTTTCCAGATGAATGAGGGCATAATTCACGCCACCCAGAATACGTCGCAGGGCCTCCGAAAGCGAAAGGTTGGTAAAGCGGGTGGAAACCATGCGCGATTCCAGACCTGGTTCAATAAAAACAATCCATCCCATGTGGTTGGCAAGCGTCTTGAGGGCATCCCCCAATCGTGTTCCTCTCAGGTCGGCAGAGAGTTTGCCTTCACGAGCGTCCCATTCCACCTCTGCACCGGGCATGCTTGGGCATGCCAAGACAAGCATGAAGACCAAAAGACACCAAGCGGGAGCTGAGTGCGCCCTTATTTTGTATGGTGATAATAGCATGGTAATTGTAAAACACCTCCAATCTGAAGGAGTTGCACTGTGAATGCAATCCGCAGTATGGCCTGACCATGTAAAAAAAACGAAATAACCCCTGAAGAAAACCCACAACGACCGTTTCCATGGGAATGATGGCAAGTACCCGAGGTGCACATACGTTTTATCGACTTGCTCAATACCACATTCTCATTGAGAATTCACACACATGTACAGAAGCGTGACAAGGCTTTGCGGTATCATTGGCTTATCGATCTATGCCTCGGTGGCAGGAGATGTCTCGAGCGAGCATATCTCCCCGGATGCGGAGGGATATGTCCCACTGTTCAACGGGAGTAATTTGGATGGATGGGTCAACGTCAATGGAGCTCAAAGCACCTGGACGGTAAAGAACAACATGATTCACTGCACCGGAATTCCCACGGGGGCCATGCGTACTGAGAGGCAATACGAGAATTTTATTCTTGAACTCGAATGGCGTCACCTGGTTCCGGGAGGCAATGCAGGCCTGTTTGTGTGGGCCGAACCCCTTACTGCACCCGGGGTTCCTTTCCTCAGGGCCATCGAAGTCCAGATACTTGACACTGCTTATGGCAAATCAGACTACTTCACTACCCATGGAGATATCTTTCCAATTCATGGATCCACCATGACCCCCGACAGTCCCAGTAAGGGTTCACGCAGTTTCCCTGATGAAATGAGATCCAAGTCATCACCGGAATGGAATCACTATCGCGTCACGTGCGACGATGGGGTGATCAAATTGGCCGTCAACGGTAAAGAGGTCTCTGGTGGGAAAGAATGTGTCTTTCGCAAGGGCTACATCGCGCTTGAATCCGAGGGTGGCAAAGTCGATTACCGAAACATTCGCATCAAGGAGTTGCCATCGACAAACCCATCCCCAAAGCAGACAGCTTCATTGGATAACGGCTTCAAAACCATTTACAACGGAGTGGATCTCAAGGGTTGGATCGTAGCGGATGGGAGCAAGGATCACTGGACGGCGCGAGATTGGAAACTCACTTATGATGGCAAAAGCAGCGCCGAAGAAAAACACCTGTGGACAGAGCAAAGCTACGAGAATTTCAAGCTGATCTGCGACTGGCGATGGGTTGATGAACCCTCCAAGCGTGAATTTCAAGTCATTCTTCCAAACGGGGACTACGCCAAGGATGCACAAGGCAAGCGACTGACCGAGGAATTGATGTTTGCAGGTGATAGTGGTATTTTTCTTCGAGGCAGTGAGAAAAGTCAGGTCAACATTTGGAACTGGAGTGTGGGTTCAGGGGAAGTCTACGGGTATCGGAATGATCCAGACACGGAACCAGACATCCGAGCAAGCGTTACCCCGAGAATGAAAGCAGACAACGCCATCGGAAAATGGAATCGTTTTATCATCACCATGCAGGGTGATCGTCTGACCGTCGAGCTCAACGGTATCACCGTGATTGAAAAGGCAACCCTGCCTGGTGTACCAAAAATGGGGCCGATCGGCCTCCAGCACCGCGGTAGCCCCATCGAATTTGCAAGTATATATGTCAAAGAACTTTGAACCTTTGGGTTTAAAAATCACTGGCTTAGTTGGCGCATGCTACCCCCCCCGCATCGCTGCCTTGCCTTTAACGCAAAACAACGTAGCAATGAAGACCGTTGCAAAATCATGCGAGCACCCTTGCTTCAAAAAGCCCAGAGACTGGTCATTAAATTAGGTACCGGCATCCTGACGGATCAAAGGAATCATCCCGAGATTTCACAGATGGAGCAGTTGGTAAGCCAGATTGCCGAGCTCAAATCCGCCGGTCGGGATGTGGTCATCGTTTCCTCCGGTGCTGTGGGCGCCGGTATGGGCAACATGAAGTGGGAGAAGCGTCCGAAAGACCTCACCGACCTGCAGGCCTGCGCCGCCGTGGGGCAGAGTCGTTTGATGCATACCTATTCGGACTTGTTTGCCCGGCATGGAATCACAGTGGGACAAGTGCTTTTAACACACGCTGACCTCAAGCATCAAGATCGCCACCTCAATGCCCGCAACACACTGATCGCACTTCTTGAACGCCAAATCGTACCCATCGTGAATGAAAATGATGCGGTCTCCTATACGGAGTTGAAGTTTGGAGACAACGACTCCCTTTCGGCCCTCGTTGCAAGTCTCATCGCTGCAGACCTGCTGGTAATACTAACAACCGCAGAGGGGTTGATTCGCGATTTCGGACAATCAAATGCTGAAAGGGTTTCCGAAGTGAGCAAGATCACCGATGAGATACGTACCATGGCCAAGGGAACCACCAGCGTCACGGCGACCGGGGGGATGACCACCAAGATGGACGCAGCATGGATTGCCGTCCGTTCAGGGATTCCCATGTTCATTGGTCCCGGACGCAGCAAAACGATTCTCAAGGATATGATCGAGGGCAAGGATGTCGGCACTGTGTTCCTGCCCTCCTCCCGGAAGTTAAAGGGACACAAGCGATGGATTGCCTTTTTTCACCGCCCCAGCGGAAGCTTGGTGGTGGACCAAGGGGCCAAGACAGCCTTGCGAGACCAGGGCTGCAGCCTTCTACCGCAGGGTGTCTGCGGGATTGATGGTCATTTCAAGGCTGGAGAAGTGGTCCATGTCCGCGATGAACAAGGCACCGAATTTGCAGTCGGTATTGTTGAATCTGATTCGAATAGTTTTGACGAGTGGAATGAGCGGCATGAGGAAATCGTTCATCGAGATAATCTTGTTATTCTTTAAGTGGAAGGAATTGGCAATGCATGCACCGAAATCAAACATTCAACAGGTTCTGGAAATCATGGCTAAATTACGGGCGCCAGAGGGATGCCCCTGGGACCAGGAACAGAATCATGAAAGTCTGAGATTTCACGCCGTCGAGGAGGTTTACGAGCTTATCGACGCTATTGAGGCAGATGATGATCAGGAAATGTTGGAAGAATTGGGAGACGTATTGCTTCAGGTTGTCTTTCATTGCCAGCTTGCAGCAGAGCGAAAGGTTTTTGACTTCGATGCGGTTTGCCAGGCCTTATGTGACAAATTGATCCGACGTCACCCTCATGTTTTTGGTGACAGCAAGGTCACCGACGTGGAAGGGGTATGGAACCAATGGGAAAGCATCAAGCTTGCCGAAAAAAAAGGAACGCAACTCGAACGCAACTCAGCACTCGACGGCATTCCAAAACATCTACCGGCGCTTCATTACGCAGAGAAGCTTGCCAAAAAAGCCAGAAAGGCAAAACTGATGGAAACGGCAACTTTACAAGCTCCCCTTTCCATTCCCAGCACCCCGAAGGCCCTGGGCCAGGCACTGCTTGAACTGAGCATGCATGCCCAGGCCAAGGGTTGGTCAGCAGAGGCTATGCTTCGCAAGGCTACCCAGGAAAAAGAAAGGGAACTGCGCGCCAATGAGACGCAACGATCGTGAACGATTCCAAGGTTGCCCCAGCAGGTTTCACACCTTAAGGTTTCAACATGTCTATTGTACGTCGACTGGATCATACGAGGTATCGCGTCAGCGATTTGGAAAAGAGCGTGGCGTTTTACAAAAACGTCCTGGGACTTGAGGAAGTACGCCGCCATAAATCACCCCGCGGATCAGAACTGGTTTTTTTCAAGGCACCTGAGAGCAATGAACTGATTGAACTGTGTTATTATCCCAGCAGTGGCAAGGTCGAGGTTCAGGAGGACTTGACACATTTGGGATTCATCGTCGACAGCCTGGAAGTATTCGGCAAGCACCTTGAATCGCTCGGCTTGGAATATTCCGATGGTCCCACAATGAAACCTGACGGTAGTGGAGGTTTCGCATTTGTTGATGCTCCCGAGGGATACGAAATCGAGTTAATCCAACGTCATCCGTCTTCAGGCAATTAAAAAGGAAGAGCGTAAGGATTTCAAACAATAGAAAAGCCGGACGCGTGTCCGGCTTTTCTATTGTTTGTGGAAGCTGCTTTCAAACCTTACACAGGGCTTGAATACCAATCACACCGTATCTTATTGCGGGCGCCCCCCTCGACGACGATCCCCACGCTCGGGACCTTGTCCCTGCCCCCCACGTCGTCGCAAATTTCGTTTCGATTCGATCTCTTCCCGGGTCAAAAACCCATCCTTATTCTCATCCATGATCTCCATCAGGCGTTGCATTCGCTCCGGCAGTTCATCCTTGGATATTTTTCCATCGCTATTGGCGTCGGAGCTCATGATTCGATCGACTATCTGGCTCGGATCTCCACCACGGCCACCTTGACGAGGTCGTTCCCCTGCAGTTCTGCCTTGCCCACCACGCCTCTGGCCAGGCCCTGTGGACCTGTCACCTCGAGGTCGGATTTCCTGCATGCTGATTTTCCCATCCTTGTCGGCGTCCATTTTTTTCAGGACCGCCACGGCATTGTTAATTTCCGCCGTGGAAAGTTCACCGTTTTTATCGACGTCAAGGGCAACAAAAAGGGGAGGCATTGGTCGCGAACCACCCTCAGGACCGCCGAGGCCACCCCGTGATTCGCGAGCAGCCCCGGGACCTCTCCCCTGAGCCTGCATATCGGTGGTTAAAACTGCAGAAATTGCAGTGATTGCAATGAGTAATACTTGATGTTTCATAATGAATATCTTTTGTTCACGTTCGGTAATCAGAGACGATACGTTTCGATGACTGGTTACAGAATCGATTCTTTTTATCTGATTCAGATACAGCGGGGCGCAACGAGTCTTGCATTTCTGGTTGGCGCAAGTGTAACGATTCACTAGCATCTGCACATGAGCTGGTTTTTCACAACTGGAGGCACCTTGCACCACAACAGCCCCTCCTATGTGGAACGCGCATCTGACACGCAATTGTTTGAGCTGCTGTCACGAGGCGAATTCTGTTATGTGCTGACCGCTAGGCAAATGGGAAAATCATCCAGCATGGTACGTGCCGCGATGCGCCTCAAGGAGGAAGGCATCGACACGCTTACCCTGGACTTGACAGCCATCGGTCAAAACGTGAATGCAGAGCAATGGTATGATGGCCTCCTGGTCAAGATAGGCCAGGCCATGCACCTTGAGGACGAACTGGAGGATTATTGGATGGACCACCAGCGACT
Source organism: Verrucomicrobiia bacterium (assembly GCA_014239995.1). Lineage (GTDB taxonomy): Bacteria > Verrucomicrobiota > Verrucomicrobiia > Limisphaerales > AAA164-E04 > AAA164-E04. The sequence goes on along the minus strand of JAAZXX010000145.1, from coordinate 408 downwards.
GAGTGCCGTGCAGCGCTGGTTTCAGGCGATTCGCCATGTCATCCTACCCAGGATCAAGAAGACCATGGTGATCTTTTTCGATGAACTCGACATGGTACGCAACCTCAACTTCAGCACGGATGAGTTTTTTGGAGCCATTCGTCAGTGCTACAATCAACGCATCGAAGATCCCGAATATGGGAAACTTACCTTTTGTCTTCTGGGAGTGGGGAGTCCAGCAGACCTTATGAAGGATGCCAACACCACTCCATTTAACATCGGGCATCGAATCCCGCTGCATGACTTTTCCCTTGAAGAGACCCTACCCCTGGCCAGAGGTCTGGAACAAAACCCGGATGATCAGGAGCGCGCGGCTCGTCGACTCAAACAGATTCATTACTGGACCCACGGACATCCCTACCTCACCCA
>JAAZXX010000144.1 GCA_014239995.1 Verrucomicrobiia bacterium | reverse complement strand
AAAAGTCCGTGCAGACGCACCTCAGCACTGCCCGTCAGGATGCTCATTCCGATGATGAAACAGCATTTAAGAAGAAACCCTCTCATGAAGCCATTGTGCAGGGAGAACCCTGTTTGTCGAGCTATGGATAAACTCCACCTGATCCGAGTCCAGGATACAGCTCATGCAATGGTGGGGGCATTGTCGCCATTGCGATGTGGAAGCTTTGAAGTGCCCGGATAGGCGGAAAATTGCTACCCGATCTGCCGCTTGACGGATCCGGGGAATGCATATGATGCGTGGTGGAACCTTGGTTGACAATCACCCGGATGATCGAGTTGTTGGTGATTAGTTGTTCTGCAGCAAGTTGTCTCCAGGTGTGTCCTTTGCTCAGACCAGAGGTCAGTGAGGCAGCATGTCCTGAAGATGTCCGACAATGGTCTCTGAGGCATGGGGTTCAAGATAACTGCTGCGTGCACGCCAGGTTTCGTAGCCACCCATGGCATGTTGTGCGGGCGTAGGAAGGTATCCGTTGTAACCGTTGGCCAGTTCCATGATCATTTGGTGTTCCAAGGGAGATTCGTTTTTGAGTTGAATCCCGATCTCTGCAAAGGTTTCCACTGGGAGTGCGTAAATTCCAATTTGTCCAATGCGAACCGCTTGTAGCAGCATGGCGACTCGGTCTGGAAAGGCGTCCAGCAGGACGGATTCCCTTGCGTAAATCTCGGTCCGTGTCCACTGGCTGAGGTCTTTTTGCTGTGCCACCTTTAAATGTTTTCTGCAGCGCTCCATTTCCTCCTCGTCGGCTTTGCGAACCCCGATCAGAATTTCCCTCTGCTGGATGTTCATGATTACCGAATCCTTCCAGATGACCCCCATGAGTGCTTGGTGAACTGACGTGGCGACATCCTCTGCCACGTATCGAATTTGCTCGTAAGGTGCTTTTTTAGGGGGTGCTTTCGGAAGTGAATAATCCAGGTTGTTGATATCGCCACTTGCGCCGTTGGAAAGCATGGCAAGAAAGGGCTTGCCTGCCTGTTTTTGCATGATTCGTTTCGTGAGTGCCGAGGCAAAGGCCCCGAAATAGTCCGCCGAGAGTCCTTGGACACCTCCCACATAGTGTAAGCTGTAATTGGCATGGACGCAGATCAGGGACCCATCAAGACGACTGAAAGCCATTACAAGGATCTCGGGATCCACAGGGCCTGCGGGTTGGGATGCATCGGGATTGCCATATCCTGGATTCATGCGGACCGTGTCTGTATTTGAATCAAGGGGATTTTCGTAGGATACCCCTTTCCGAAGGATCCATCGACGGTTAAACACATGGCGCTTGTTCGTGACTGAGGCCCAGCCTACGCGCGCTGGTTCCATGCGCTGGAATGCCTTCGCAATGCCATTGGCCACCTTTGTGATCAGTTCGGGGATATAATCGTTTTCGGCATCGTTCAGGAAGAGTCCGGTCAGGGGCGGAGCGGAATGCGTATGGGTGGCAGACAAGAGCATGTGCGAGCTTGGAATCCCTGTGCTTGCGGATGCTTGCGTCTTGATGGTGTCCAGGATAACACGTGGGATGACGCAATTGTCAATGGTGCCGATCACCAGGGTTATCCCCGCATGGTCAAGCACCAAGATACGTGCCTGGAGGGGGTCATGAATATCGTGGACTTGACGCGGATGCATGTATCCTGCTGTGCGGATGGGTTGGTAGGATGGGGTGATGTCGACAGCCAGAGCAGCGGCCTGCATGGGGGAATCCCCCTGTAAATGGGGTGGGATCGTGGAGGCTAATATCAGCGCCAGGTAGAGTGTGTTCGAGTGCTCTGATCGTCTTGCATGCAGGGCTTGTTTTTTTGCAAGGCAAAGATGTTTCGAAAGTGCAAAAAGAAGTCCGAAGCATTTCATTAGCTTTTTACCGATGCATGCCAGAATCCTTCGGTTCATTGCCCTTAGCGTCAGGTTCGCTTTGATGCGGATATATGGGGTATTGGGGTTTTTTTTCACCATGGCCAATCTGTTAGTCTGGATTTTTAAGCCTGCGTGTCCACTTGGTAATTTTTCACGTAATGGCACTAAGGTAGGTCTTTGAGCGTCCTTTCGTCAACTCAAGGTCTCCAGTGCATGATGGGGAGGTTTTCGAAAGCATGATCCTCCAGTGCAGGACGGCAAGTATCCAGCGCTGTTTCATGCCCTTGAAACATGCCCTGAACGGAGACCATGCCCTTGTCTGAGGAATGTTTCTTTAGGAAAACGGCATAAGGTGTTGCCACTCCTCTATTTCTCATCTTTACGTGGTATTTTCCAGATGCGAAAGCAGGGATATTGTTGCCTATTGCAGGTGGTTCAGGGTTCCTTTTTCTGACCGGAAAGCTGAGGTTCTGTATCTGTTTGAGGGCGTGGAAGGAGGGTCAACCACAGTGTTTCTATCCTGCGGAACACCTGGTCCATGTAGCCACTGGGAACGCCGTTGTTGACAGAGGTGGTGACCGTGGGTTTTCCGGCTGAATAGATTTGATTGAGCTGTTCCTTTTCATGAGCTATCACCTCGAAGGGACCTTGAAAGGGGTTGGCAGAGGGACTTGCATGCAGGAACAAAGTGATTTCCTTTTTTTCCTTTTCAGCCCGGACCGGCGCACAGGCAACGCCAGCTGGAAGAGGAAAGGCTTGAAGGATCAGCTTGGCTGTGTGACCAAACCGTCTTTCTATCTTCACCTTGATTTCGGTGGTGCCTCCAGGCTTGAGATCGAACTCACTGGATTCCAAGGTGAGTCTGCAATCTGGCGGTATCGTGTCACGGATGAGACGGTAGGCATGGTCGCTGCCACCCTGATGGGTCAGGGAGCTGACCTGAAGAAAAAATTTTCCATCTGCGGGAGCCTTCCACTCGAGACGAGGGTCTCCCATCGTGGCGCTGTCGTCATCGGATTGCAGTTCCTTACCCTTCGCGTCGAAAAGCTTCAAGACAAGGTCGCAGGGATGGCCCAGTCGTGCTGACTGGATTTCAATACGATACCATCTTCCCCTGGCTGCCCGAAAGGCATACCAGTCAACGTCGTTAGCCAATCCAATGGTTCCACGCCCATTTTCTGCCAGTGCATTGGCTTGATCCCGTTGATCGTTGGGTTCCTGCTCGGCCTGTACACCGAGGGCGGAAACCAGCTGTGCCTGCCGGTGAGTTGCCAATTCCATGGAATCCAGCAAACTGCGGCTCGCGTGGTTGACCGAGCCGGTCCAGTTGAGGTTCCATCCGTTCAACTCCATGCGCCCATGACCCGCATTTTCCTTGGAAGGCAGGTCGATTGACCTCAGGTAGGGGGCATGGGTGAGGAAAAGGCGGTAAATGTAGCCGCTGCCACTGCCCAGGCGTTCACTGGATGTTCCTGGATAGGGGAACCCCATGACCTGGATCCCATAATAGCCGGTTTTTGGGGCAGTGAATGCGATCATGGGATCGAGATAATAACTGTCGTGATTCCAGTCCAGAACCTTGTTTTCAGTGTCCAGGAGGCGAAGCAGGGCATCGGTGCTTGAGCCAAGCACATAGGCGTCCAACCTTGCAACGAGGGTTTGACCTTGATTCAAATGCAACTTGAAGGTGTCGACATCCTGAGTCTGACTCAGACTGCCCTGAGCGATGCAGGGAAGGTTTGAAACCGGAGTGGCTTCCTCAATCGTTCCGTTAGGTTCCTTTTCAATTCTTCCAGGTGTCTGGCTCACGATGAAATGGCGCGGTGCGGAAGCTCCGCTCGCGTTGAAAAGGCGTAACATCCTGGCTCCTGGGGTGGCATCTTCAGCCACCTGAACCTTCCATTCCCCTTTCTGTTCGCTCGGCGTGAAATGAATGCCCGGACCTGAAAGCCAGACCTTGGGTGGCCATGGATCGACTTTGCCAATGGACCGCATTGTGATCGCCTCTCCTCTGGAGGCACCAGTGGGAGAAAGGTGTTCCAAGGTGGGTGGCTCGGCCATGGGTTGATGCATCAGGACGATCGCCAGCGCGCTGGCCGCAAGCGAATAAACATTGCGATACAGATTCGAAGTCACGAAGCACATAAGCCAATCAGCGGGAACCATACCTGAGCATGGCCGGGCGCTACAAGCGTCCATCTGCAGGGGGGGGTGTCTTCTGTCGCATCCCATGTGTTTTGGGATGCATCGGCATCAGAATGCAAACTCGATTTGTGTCCAGAACTTGTGGAGATCGTTCCCTCCCGATTTCCCGTCAAAGCAGGCGTATTTTACCAACCCGGTGGAGTGGCTTGAGAACTTTCGGCTTGCCATCAGGTCAAGCTCGTTGCCGTAAGCAACTGTGCTCCCTTTTCGAGGTGTATACTTGTGGTAAACTGCCTTGAAGGGAATTTCGCCAGGTAACCTGATACCTGCCCTTGCCTGGTAATCCTCGATACCTCCTGGGGGTGTTTTCAGGAAGGTGTCCGCCCAGCCTTGGAAGGCGTGGAGTGTGGCCAGAGGGGTCGTAAAGGCGCTACTTGCATGGTCACTTCCAAGAACCTCGTAACCGATGCCGCCACTGACCCGTTTGTAAGTGCTGCCAAGCTGGAGATTGTAATAAGGGACATGAAAATCCGTTGGATGATCTGCGTAATCGATTTGATAGGCAAACTCTTCTAGGTGAATAAGTTTGGTTGCATTTGAAAGCGGGATTTCTCCTGCGTAAGCGACCCCCACCGTGCTGGTTGAAAGTGAGGGTGCCTCATCGATGTCCAGCAAGTAGGCATATCCCGTGAAGGTGCTACAGGGAACCGTGTCATAGGCAAGATGCAGGATGTGACTGTTTGATTGCCATCTTCCATCCGCCGGACCTGCAGTATCGCTAAACCTGGGACCGAAGATTCGATTGATGCCAAGTAGATAAGCGTAAGTAACCTCTAGATCATCGACGGACCTATTTACCAGGGTAACTGCGTCGAAGGTCTGCTCGTTCTGGCGCCAGCCAACATTTCCAATAAAACGGTGGTTGTCGAGTGTGAAGCGCTGGCGCCCAGCTTGGATGTCCATACTTCCCTTTTTGTAATGGATCCATGCCTGATTCACCTCCGTTGCCCTTGGGTCGGTAATCACATCGCGATCAAAGGTGTTTGCAGAGGGTCCGGGTACATTGCGATAATGGTTAACCCCTCCCAGCGCCGTTACATGTTCGAATTCAAGCATGGCACTGAGCTTCTTGGAGGTATCCGTGGCAAGCCCATACGTGTTCGCAGGGTCACGGCGATGGCGGGTTGATGGCTGTCCGTGCCTTCATACCTCATACGGGTATTCAGATGCATCTTTCCCGAGGAAAGTATTTTAACAATCCGGTCTTGAGGGGAATGCAACGGGGTCTTGGAGGAATGGGTGGTCAAATCCTGTGCTTCTACCTGCAGGCTGTTGGCGTTCATTAGCAGGGAAAGACAAAGGACGCTGGAGGGTATCGTTGCCGTTTTCATGGTGAGTAATGGGGATCAGGGGGGATTCCATGATCCACGGCATCAAGCCTAGAACCTTTGCCTGAGGCGAGCTTCCCGAATCTTGGCCAATCAAAGCACCATGTTGTTGTTCCCTTGAAGGAACTCCACACAACGACTCAAGCTTGTGAATCGCTGCGTGTCATTTCAATGGATCTACGGCATCATGGTGCGTGCATCTTCCATTCCCAGTGCTCCCCGAAGAAACCGCCATCCTGGATGCCGGCCGGCCAGCGTGGTGAAGGTGGAATGGATACATCCAATATGGCCCAGTCAGGAAGCTTTGGCACTTGCCTGGCATTATTCAGATAATCGTATTCGCGATAGGTAAAGCCACTGTTGATGACGACGTATTTTCCCGGGTTCAGCGGATTGGGATAAACCAGGACAGGAACGTGATGGCTTGAAGGGTATTGGGTGTCGGGCGTGCTTAACTGGTGATGATCCCAGCGAATGGGTAACTGGGGCATGATTTGCCGAATGAGACTGTTGCTGCGTGGGTCTCCCCACAAGATAAGGTTGCTGCTGCGAATATCTTCTTCCGTGACATCGTGATCCAGCTTGAACCGAGGTGTGCCGCGAAATTGCTTTCGCCAATGGCGCAGGGCATGGGCCATTTCGCCTGAAACCCATTTGCCGGTGCTCTCGTGCATCGGCCAACCTCCGGGACCGACCATCAGGAAGCGATCCATGAAAGCGTCATCAATAGGGCCCTGCAATCCGTGTTGCTTTCTTTGTTGAGGACTGTTTTCTGGTGGTGAAAGGGACCATCCTTGGGGTGTTTTGAATAATCGGACCGTCCATGATCTGTCCGTCAGGATGCGGTTGCTTGGCAGGATTTGGCCATCGATGGTAAGCAGGGGTGTCTTGGATATATCCAGAGGGCATGTTCCTGCCTTCATGTGGATGGTCATCCCGGAGACATTGGTAGTCTGAATCTTGACGGTATGGTCGGATGTCAATGTGGCTTCCACCCTTGCGCGTTCCCAATGCTGTTCAAGCCCGTCGAGCTGAATCCATTTCATTTTGTGATAACGCAGAGTGTAGGTGGTGAAGCGAATTTTATCCGGAACCGGATCCCGTCCCACAGCGGCGATGCGATCGATGCGTTGCTCAATTTCTGACTTGGCATCTGGATGATAGCGGTGACCTGTGTCAGGGCCAATGATATGGGTCAGTTGCATGCCCTCTTGTTCAAGAAATCTGGCCATGATGTCGGCAGCCTGTTTCTGACGATCGACTTCCCCACTGTAGGCAATCGTGGGGCATTGGAAGAGGTTTTCGGCATAGACCGTGGCGTCATAGAGGTTCCAGAGCTTTGTTTCCCACCAATATGGATTGAGTTGTTCACCCTGGAAAAAATTCAGAAATTCCTTGGTCTCCGAAAAACCCGCACCAGGGGCGGCAGCGGCCCACAGTCCTGCGTAGTGGCTTGCAAACTGCCAGCAGGCAGCACCGCCCATGGAAAACCCGCGTACCACGATTCGGTTTTCGTCGATGAGGTAATCCTGTCGGACATGATCCAATGCCTCAAAGAGGTCGGTTTCTCCGGCAAACTTGTTGGCGTTGCAGTAACGCCCATACAAGTGGAGCACGATGGTGTTCTGCGGTGTGAATGGTCCGCTGTTGTGGAGCCTCTGGTTCAGAAAGGAAAGTTCGGTGAGTTTTTCTCCGCGTCCATGAAACCATATATCCAGACGCAGAGGGCTGGGTTGCCCCGGCCTCCATGATTTCGGTATGACCAGGCCGTAGGGCTGAATGGAATCATCGATCCGTGAGACATAACCCCGCGCAACCAGGCCCGTTTGTCGCAACCAGGCTGGATTTCCATCAAGCAGATGAGTCAGGCGTCGTGCAGCCAAATCCAGTTGTTCCTGCGCCTGTCCATATTCCTTTTCGGGTGCAAAAAACTCACCATAAGCCAGCGCGGTTTCCACGGCGTCATGGAAAACCTCAATGTCTGATAAGTGTCTTGCGAGCTCGGGGTGCGTGATCAATGCGTTACGAGCATCCTGAAGGTCTTGCTCCAGAGACCAGAGATTCTGCTCCAGGGATTCCTGCTGTTCGAGGCTCAGGGGGCTTCCCTTGGGGGGGATAGGGCGGGCCGTATCCGTTTGATTATCGGTTGGACCGTCGCCCAGCAGGCCCATGGAGCCCAGGATCATTGAGCAGAGGTGCACGCATGCTCGGGTCCATTTGCCATGAAAGGAATGCATTTGCGTATCAAATGCCCATCCATCCGTTTGGGCAAGTTCAATTGTCTTTAAGCCTTGCCAGGTCCAGCCTCAAGGAATTGACGCAGGGCCCGGGCGGAACTCCTGCTGCTTTGCCGTATCTTCTCCGTGATTGCATGTATTTGGGATTCACTCATCTGGGTGGCTTCCAACTCGAGTTTTCCACAAAGTCCCGCCAATTGTGTGGCTCCCATATTATTGGCGCTGCCTTTGAGGGTGTGTGCACAGTGGCGGAGTTTTTCGATGTGCTTCTCTTCAGTAAATGTGGAAAGCTCCCCGAGGCGCTTGGGTATTTCTTTTTCAATGAACATATCGATCAGTTTGGGAAGGATTCCAGGGTTTCCGGCCTCATCAAGGAATTGCTTGAGCACCTCGGTGCG
>JAAZXX010000143.1 GCA_014239995.1 Verrucomicrobiia bacterium | reverse complement strand
CCAGCGCTTGGTGAAGCAGTTTCAGGGTGAAGGTGAGAGTCGCGCCATGGAAATTCGTTCCAAGGCAGACGCCGAGAGTAAGAAAATCCTGAACGAGGCACGGGCCAAGGCCATCGAAATCGAGGGCGACGCGGAGGCCAAGGCCAACGAATACTACAAGGTGTTCCAGCAAAACCCGGAACTTGCTGAGCTGCTCTTAGGTCTGGAGGCCTTGGAAGCGGCCACCAAGGAGAAAACCACCATTGTGGCGGATCCCTCCACGCCCCCCTTCAACCTCCTGAAAGAGGGTGCCGATGCCATGCAGGATACGGGGCGGTAGTCGCTTGTGGATGATGGTTGAGCCAACGTTTAAGGTGGTAAATATCTGTTTTCAAAACTGCTAAGTTGCAAGTGTCATGAGTGATTCCAACAAACCTGAATTACCGGATTTACCGGAAAAAATTGATCTTCATGCTGACAAGGCCGCTGAAGAAGTGTCCGTCTCGCATCCCATGGAGGACTCTGGCACACGAGCCCTTGCCGATGCCTTGTCCAGTAGCTTTAAAATCATCAAGGTCTTGATGTTAGGGCTTTTTATACTCTTCATAGGGTCCGGTGTCTTCACCGTTGAACCCAACGAAGTAGCGGTGGTCCTGCGATTTGGCAAGCCGGTGGGAAGTGGTGCCGACCAGGTGCTTGACCAGGGCCTTCACTGGTCGTGGCCCAGCCCTATTGGTGAAATCATTCGGATTCCGAGTGGGGAGACGCGCACCATCGTTGCCACCAACTGCTGGTATGCCGTGACTCCCGAGATGGAAATAACCGGGGAATTGCCCTACTCGATGCCGTCGCTGCGTCCCGGTGTGGATGGATATGCCCTGACTTCTGACGGCAACATCGTCCATGCAAGGGCCAACGCCCAGTATCGTATCAGCGACCCGGTAGCTTTTGAGTTTAATTTTTTACGGGTAGAAGAATTACTTGAAAATGCACTGAACAACGCGGTGATCTTTGCCTCTGCGCAATTCAATGCGGATGATGTCCTCTACCGTAATCGCCTGGAGCACAAGGAAAAGGTGCGTGAACGTTTTCTGGAGACGGTTGAAAAGGCCAACCTGGGAATCACGCTCCAGTCGCTGGACGTGCGCACCTATCCCCCTGTTTTTGTCAAGGAAGCCTTCGAACAGGTAACCCAGACCGAGCAAACAGTCAGCCAGGTGCGTAACGAGGCCGAGGGTGACGCTCTTGAGCAGTTGCGGCGTGCCCAGGGACAGGCCCAAGCCATCATCAACGATGGTATCGCTCGCAGCAATCTGATAACCAGTCGGGTCATTGCGGATGCCAAGGTTTTTACCCAGTTACAACCCCACTTCGAGGCAAACCCGGCATTCTTTCGAAAACGTTTGATTATTGAGGGGATGGGGCGTGTCCTTGCCAATGCTGATGATACTTGGTTGCTACCGGCGATTGAGCCAGGTACGACGCAGGAATTACGCCTTCAGCTCAATCGTGAACCCTCTCTCACGGGCGGCAAACAAGGGGAAGAAGACCAGTAGGGACTTGGACGATCGATGGTAGATCGCCCGCGAGAAACCCATTATTTTAACATATAAGGAATCATGCAAGTAACATCACTCTTGAGCCAGAAATCCGGTGAGCATCACCATCAACACGATGATCATTGCGATGGATGTGGACACGACCACGAGCATACCGAGATTCGTCTCGGTCAGGTCCTCGTCGGACTGCTTTTTGTCATCAATTCCTTTATCATTCACTATTTCTTCGAAAATGGGGCTGTGGTGGGCGATATCAACGCCATGATTGGTGCCGTGATACTAGGCTATCCCATTGTCTGGACGGCGATCAAGGACCTGCAAAAGGGACGTCTCAGCACCAACGAGCTGGTGGCCCTCGCGGTTCTGGCCTCCTTCGCTTCCGGTGAATACCAGGAATCGGGACTGGTGGCTTTCTTCATGCTGCTGGGTGAGATCATCGAGACAAGGACAGCGGAGGGTGCACGCGCCTCGATCGAGTCATTGGTGAAGTTGACCCCAACCAAGGCACGCCGTGTCAACGGTGGTAAGGAAGAGGAGGTCGAGGTCAAGGATTTAAAGGTGGGTGATGTCATCCGCATCCGCCCGGGAGATAATATCGCTGCCGACGGATTGATCGCCAGTGGAGAGGCTACCATCAACCAGGCCAATATCACCGGCGAATCTCTTCCTGTTGACAAGAAGGCAGGGGATGAAGTTTTTGCGGGAACACAGAACTTGACCGGTCTTCTGGAAGTCAAGGTGAGCCGTGCAGATGCGGATACCACGCTGGGTCGGGTTCACGATCTGATTTTGGCAGCTGAGAAAACAAAGTTGCCTATCATGCGCATTGTTGACCAGTACATGGGATTCTACACCCCGCTTGTCCTCTTGGTGGGTGCCCTTGTTTGGGCCTTTACTCAGGACCTTAGTCGTGTGATTACCGTGTTCATCATTGCCTGCCCTTGCGCTTTTATCCTGGCTACCCCCACTGCAATGGTAGCCGCACTTTCCTCTGCTGCCCGCCTGGGTATCCTGATCAAGAACGTGGCTGATATCGAGTTGTCCGCCAAGATCAACGCCTTTGTCTTTGACAAGACCGGAACCCTCACGACAGGTAAGCTTGCCGTCAGTCGATTGGCACCCCAGGAGGGAATCAAGCCTGCCGAGTTGCTGCATATGGCTGCATCTGCCGAGAAATACAGTAATCACCCCACCGCCAAGGCACTTGCCCAACTTGCGCAGGAAGCTGGCCTCGAATTGACCGAGCCGGTGGATTTCAAGGAAACTGCGGGTAAAGGAATCACGGCTCGGCTTGGTGCGGAAACCTTGACCGTAGGTCGGGCTAACTGGCTTCAGGAAAATGGTTTGAAGGACGACTTCATGTCCAGTGTCGACCTGAGTGAAGCGGAAGGTTACAGCCTCCTGTATGTGGCTCGCGACGGGGTATTTGTTGGGTGGATTGGGCTTCAGGACCAAACCCGTGCTGAGGCACAGGAATCCCTGGCAGCTTTGCAGGATGCCGATATCCGTCGGATTGCCATGGTCTCGGGGGATCGGGAGCCGGTAGCCGTCAGGGTGGCTCGCGAAATCGGTTGTGAGGAGGTCGTGGCGGAGTGTCTGCCTCAAAACAAGGTTGAGTTTGTGCACAAGCTGAAAGCCAAGGGCTATCGTGTTGCAGTAGTGGGGGATGGTGTCAATGACGCTCCGGCTCTTGCTGCAGGTGACCTGGGCATTGCCATGGGCGCAGCTGGCAGTGAAGTCGCCATCCACAGTGCTACGATCGCACTGATGAACAATGACTTGAGGCGTTTGCCATTTCTCGTCAAACTTTCCCGACAGACTCGCTCAGTGATCAATCAGAACTTTCTCTTCGGAGTGGTTTTCGTGATCGGTGGGTTTGTTCTGGCTTCCATGGCTTATATCAACCCCATCCTTGCTGCTGTAATGCATGTTGTGGGATCCCTGCTGGTGGTATTCAACAGTTTCCGGCTGGTTCGCTCCGGTGAGGAACTGGAGCCTTTCCTTCAGCAGTCGGAGCAGGCATCCGATGAACCCACCCAGAGTGCGACCCCAAAAGAAGCTGTCCAGCCAGTCTGAAACGGCTGTAACTGAAATGAGCGAGGGGCACGAATAAAGGAAAAACCATATGGTAAACAATCAAACAGAGTTGGCTTCCAATCGGTTCGATCAGAGCCATGGCGAGGCTGTGATTTCCGTGCGGGGTCTGACCAAGGTATTCAAGGATTTCTGGAGGCGGCCCAAGGCACGGGCGGTCAACAACGTCGACTTTGAGGTGAAACGTGGGGAGGTCTTTGGCCTTCTGGGACCGAATGGTTCCGGAAAATCCACCACCATTAAAATGCTGCTGGGACTCCTTTACCCCACTCGCGGTCATATCGAGGTATTCGGTCATTCACCTCGTCACGTGGCCACCAAATCACGCATCGGTTACCTCCCCGAAGAATCCTATCTCTACCGTTACCTGGATTCAAAGGAGACTCTCGATTTCTTTGGAAATCTATTCAATCTGAATAAGCCAGAGCGTCGTAAACGTGCCGAGCAACTGATTGAGATGGTAGGGCTCAACAATGCCCGTTCGCGCCAGGTAGGTGAGTTTTCCAAGGGTATGCAGCGTCGTATCGGCCTGGCTCAGGCCCTGATCAATGATCCGGACCTGGTGATCCTCGATGAACCCACCGCGGGTCTGGACCCTATCGGCTGCCGCGAAATCAAGGACTTGATCGTTGCCCTGGCCAAGCGAGGAAAGACCATCATCCTCAGTAGTCACTTGCTTTCAGATGTGGAGGACGTATGCGACCGGGTGGTGATCTATTACGGCGGAAAGATTCAGGCCCAGGGTACCTTGAAGGAGCTGTTGACCACTCCGGACGTGACCCGCATCACTTCCCCACTGCTCAGGCGTGATACCATGAAGCGAGTGCTGGACATTATCCGTTCCGAGGTCGCCCAGGACGCTGTTTCCGTCGATAATCCAACCCAGAATCTGGAAAGTTATTTCCTGGGGGTGGTCGAGAAGGCGCGCGCTGCTGAAGCCAGTACATCCGGCGCCCTTGCGGGGAGGGTGGCGGACTACCTCAAGGGAGGTTCCGAGGACCCGTCAAGCAATCAGGACAAGATGCTGGATCGACTTACGGCCGCGGAGGGACAAGCACCGCGTTCAACTTCCTCAGCTGTTACAAAGGACAAGGTGGATTACTCCAAGCTTGATCATTTGTCACAGTCAGGGGGATCGGAGGAGTCGTCTCTCAAATCGAAACCAGCGCCTTCTTCCCAGGCAGATCTGGATGCCGCCGACGATAAACTCTCCTCTCTCCTTGATGGTGGAGACTCCAAAGGCTCCTAACTCCGCCACTGAAACTTTTTAAAAGCGCACATGCAGGGACTTTTTGCCTTCATTGTTTTGACCTTGACAGCCGCCGTCCGCTACCGGGTGGTGATGGTACTCACCGGACTCCTCATGGCCTCGGTGGTGGTCCTGCCATGGATGATCAAGCATGACGGGTCGGCACAGGGTTTCACGCAGATCCTGCTTACCTATACGCTGGGCACGATCACCTTTCTTCTTGGTTTTTCAACCTTGTGGATTTCCTGTGGGAGTCTTGCCCGCGAAGTGCAGGACTGTCAGATTCAAATGCTGGTGGTGAAACCCATTCCGCGTTGGAAAATCTGGCTGGGAAAATGGTGTGGCATTGTTATCCTCAACGCCGCCCTTCTCGCGGTATCCACGTCAGCTGTTTACGCTATTACCCTCATGCGGGCAAATCAGTTATCGGATGCACAGAAACGCGTTCTTAAGAATGAAATTTTTGTGGCGCGGGTTTCTGCCAAGCCGCCTATCCGCGATACGGATCCCCTCGTGCAGGAATACATGGCGCAGCGTCTGGAAGAGAATCCGGAGCTTGCAAAGTTGGATCCAGAGTTTTTCCGCCAACAGGTGGAAGAACAGGTCAAGGCAGCCCAGCAGGTGGTTCGACCAGGGTATCTTCGACGCTGGTCGATACCGGTTGCCGACCCTCAGAATGTCAAGGACCAGCCCATGTACCTCCGGATCAAGTTTTTCACCAGCCAACCTTATGATACTTCGACATATGATGTGGTGTGGGAGATTGGGCCTCCTGAAACCCCGCAACGGGTGCAGCGTCAAATGGATATTTCACCGGAGTCTCCCGTTGAATTCGAGATTCCGCCGAACCTGCTCGATCCCGAGGGTAATCTTGTGATCGATATCTACAACGACAACCAGGAGGTCTTGCTCTTTCCGCCTGAGGACGGCATGGAGGTACTCTACCGGCATGGAGGTTTCGGCTGGAACTACGTGCGCGGCATGCTTGTGATTCTTTGCTGGATGGGCTTCCTGGCTGCCATCGGACTGGCTGCCTCCAGTTTCCTCTCTTTTCCGGTAGCAGCCTTTGTCTCCATCGCGTTGCTGATTGTCGGGTTTTCCGGTGGAACCCTGGCGCAGGTGATCGAACAGGGGGGAGTGAGTGGTATCAATCACGAAACAGGTCGAAAGGACAGCTCCTCGGCCTTCGACACCCTGGCCATCTATTTGGCCAAGGGCATGCTGAAGACGATCAACACAGTGAAGGATTTTTCGCCCATAAGCTTTCTGAGTACCGGCCGCAGCATCACACTTGGAATCCTTGGGCAAGCCTTGACCCAAATCGTTTTATTGATGGGGGGTATTTTTTCAGCTTTCGGTATCTGGGCCTTCACACGGAGTGAACTGGCAACAGCACAAGGAAACCAATGAATGGTCTGATCGCCCGATATTCCAAATACTTCCTGAGCATCTTCGTGGTGTTGATGCTCGTCGGTGCCGGCATGGTGCAGAAGGGTCTGAACCAGTCACGTGCAGCCATGGGGCTGACACGCTTGCAACCTCTGGAGAACGCCCCACCGGTGCTGGCCTTTACCACGGTAGCCCTGGGTGGGTTTCGTGGTTTGATATCCAACATGCTGTGGGTGCGGGCCACTCAGTTACAGGACGAAGGCAAGTATTTTGAAATGGTCCAGCTCGCGGACTGGATCACCAAGTTGCAGCCTCATTTTGTGACCGTCTGGGTGCACCAGGCCTGGAACCTCGCCTACAATATCTCCGTTAAGTTCCCGGATCATGATGATCGCTGGCTCTGGGTTAAGCGTGGAATCGAGCTGCTGCGTGACCATGGACTCAAGTACAACCCTCAGGAAACCCTCATTTATCGAGAGCTTGCCTGGTTCTTCCAGCACAAGATGGGCGCCAATCTGGACGATGCCAACATGCTGTACAAGTCCCGCTGGGCGGCAGAGTGGAATGAGCTCCTGACAGATGGCAAACCTGACTACGAAGTGCTGCTGCAACCGGAATCGCCCGAGGACAAGGACCGGGTGCGTAATCTGCGAGAAATCTACAAGATGGATCCTGCCGTCATGCAGCAGGTGGATGCTGAGCATGGCCCCCTCGAATGGCGTCTTCCCGAGGCCCATGCCATCTATTGGGCCTATCTTGGTTTGAAGGTATCCGAGCGTGCCAAAGACTACGTGACGCTGAGACGGGTTATTTTCCAGAGTATGCAAACGGCTTTCCATCGCGGCAGAATGATCGAGTTTCCAGTGGCAATCCCTGGTGATCCCGGCACTTATACCACCGCCTTTGAATTTGGCCCCAACCTGGATATTGCCGAGAAAACAAACAGTGCCTACGAGGAAATGATCGAGGAGGAGGAAAAGTTCGCTGACAACATGAGGACGGCCCACAAGAATTTCCTCAGGACGGCGGTCTATTTCCTTTATACACACAACCGGATGCAGGCTGCGGAAAAATGGTATGACTACGTTCGGGAAAAATATCCTGATTCCATCGACACCACCCTTGAGGAGTATGTCTTTGCCAGGGTGGAGGAAGAATTTGGAAGTACCTCACAGGATCGCCTGAAGGCGATGCTGATGGGCTTCATGGAACGAGCCCTGATGGACATCGCGATGGGGCAGGAAGACAAAGCTATCGCCGGGGAAATGCTGGTGCGCAAGATGCGCTCGCGGTATTACGACCAGATCAGCCAAAGTCAGATCGTACGCATCAAGCTGCCGACCGTTCAGGAAATGAAAATCGAGTTGTTGGCTCGGATGCTGGATCCTGAACAGGGCTTGAACCCCCTACTCGCTGATCAGCTTCGTACACGGCTCAGTCTCCCTGAAGATTACGATCCCAAGAAGGCCTTGGCGGAAATCAAGGCCGCGACTGCCCTTGAGGCTGCACCTGCTGGAGAAGTGGAGGGGCCTCCCTCCGAAATTGATGGGGCGACCAGCCAGATTGATCTTTAGCTGACGTCGGGCTGCAAAGACGTTTGTTATCTTTTTGAGCTCCTGCGTTCCTACACCATGAGTTCCTCGGGCTTGAAAAATCTTCCCAACTCTGCTTCCGCTGCCTCTCTCGAATCGGAGGCATGCACCACATTGCGCATTTTATCCTCACCGAGATCTCCGCGGACGGTGCCCTTCTCGGCCTTGGCGGAATCGGTCGGGCCAATGAGCTCCCGGACCTTCATGATGACGGATTCTCCCTCAAGTGATAGAGCCAGGATGGGGGAACTTTGCATGAACCCGAGAATTTCAGGGAAAAAAGGAAGTT
>JAAZXX010000142.1 GCA_014239995.1 Verrucomicrobiia bacterium | reverse complement strand
CCAATAAAGTGAGCATGCGGGCCTGGTGCCAAGTCCATGTGCACATGCCTTTCTTCATGCCAACCCTCGCTTCCTGCGCAAAAACCATTCCAAGGCAAACAAGGCAAGCGCAACCCCGAACAAATGCGGGGTGTGCCAGATGGGCGTCACTTGGGACTCCATGATGGGCGCAGCCTCAAATTGCAGCGATTGAGCCCAGTCGTTAAGATCTCCAGGCTCAAGAACTTTGCCACCCGTCTTCTGGGCAATGGCATCCATCCAAGCCCGATTCGGGGCAAGGGACTGAAATTCCTCAGCACTGGGATCGTTGCTCCAACCTGCTTCCTCGCGAATAATCGAGGCGCCACTGGAATCTGAAACCTCCACCCCCAAGTGATAACCACCCTCCATACGCGGAATGTAGGTTGCATGGTAGAGCCCAGGCTCCTTAAGGCTGGGTTCAGCAGTTAATTGAATCTCCGAAGCTTGCATGATGCCATCTTCTCTTCCTGAAACCGGCGCCAATGTCTTGACCGTTAATTGAACGTCTGCGCTGTCTACTGGCCAGAATTTTTCATCACGCACCTTCACATATACCCCCATGGCCATACCTGCATCAGTATGCTCGCGACGCAAATCAACCTGCATTCGCTTGGGAACATCGGCAATCAAGCCTCGCATCATCTGGCGCCACGCTTTCCCAAGATCTCCGCTTCCAGTCGCGTCATGCATCTGCCACCTCCAAAGGTCTCCAACAGCCATGACCATCGTTCGTCCTGATCCATATCGCTGACTGACGAGGGCCGGGTATGTCTCACTGGAATAAGGATCCCGGGCCTGCATCAACACGGATGCACCCGGCTTGACTTCCTGGACAAGGTTGATCACACGAAATTCAGGCATCGAGGCAAGCCTGGATTTTTCAAGAGCCTCGGTGGAGCGAAGACGCACCCATGGTTGCAGCCACCCCTCACGAGTCAGTTCCAGTGCAACTTTTTCGACTCCCTCCAAAGTACGTCCTGAGTTGAGGTAAACGGGCAACATGCGCCCGATGGGTGTCTGGGCATATGCACCCCGCGTGAGGGATTCATAGCCACCCAGCATCATCATCCCTCCCCCGCGCTCAGAGACAAATTTCTGGATCAAGCTCATCTGGTCACGAGTGAAGAAATCCGACTCAAGGTCATCTAGAATGATCGCTGCATAGCGGAACAGATCCTCTGCTCGCTTTGGAAAGCCTCCAACCAATTCAGTCTCGTCTTTGATATTCAGACGGGTAAAGACAGCTTGGTCCAGTTGCTCAGTAAATTCATCCTTTTTGTCAAAACCCCGATAAAGGGGATTACTTGTCTCCCCTTGTCTGCCCTTGTACTCAAATTTAGGGGCTTTTTTTGCAATGCGAATGAGCCCAGCAAGTTGTATTTGGTCATCCTCTGCAAGCGCACGATTCAGGAATTTGTATTCCCAATTCGGGCGACCAGCAACATACAGGATCCGGTGGGGTACCGAATCCCTGTCCACCACTGCCAAACGTCGATTGTTGGCATAGGTCGCTTCTTCGATTGACGCGTCCTCCACACTACCGTCACCCACCACACTGAGTTCCAATCTGTAAAAGGAGATCCCCGGCTGGACAGGGCGAAATTGAAACCGAAACGCCATGGAAGCTTGGTCTGAGGACACCGTGCGCTTCAGACTATCCATGGGAAGCCCGCGCACTTCATCGCCGGTCCCGTTCTTGAGTTTACTTTCATCTGGCCTGGAAGCCACTGCGTAGAGCTTGGCCTCAATCTCTCTTCCTTCAAAACCGGCAACATCCACGTCAGCATGGAGCGTAACTGGGGCATCTTCAAAAGCAGTCTGGTTAAGGGTCATCCTGCTGATGGAAACATCCCGTGAGGGTTGATCTGAACCAATCAGGACCGGATATACCGGGGGCAGGCTTGCAGCATCCATTTGGCCTGGGTCAATACCATCGGTTGCATTCCCATCGCTCAGCAGAAGAATGCCAGCCAGTGGTTGCCCTTCGAAGCGCGCCCCTAACTGGCGCAAGGCGACGGCGAGGCTGCTCGCACCGCCATCAAAAGTCAGTTCGGAGAAGTCCCTCAGACCGTGCAGACGGGAATCCACCCCGTATTGCCTTACTTGGAACATGTCTCCCAGTGAATCACGCCAGGGGCCGGGCTCGGTGACCAGCACGCCTGTTACTGCTTCCCCCCGAGTTTGTTTCAGCCCAGGGTCAGAAATCGTCATACTCTGGCTGTTGTCAGCGAGCACGGCGTAGAAATTAGCCCCGGCAACAGGTTTCTGCTGAGTCCATTGTGGTTCAATCAGACAAAGGAACAACAACGCAATGGCGAGGAGTTTCAGTAGAAAACAGGTTGTTTTTTGACCAAAACTCAGTCCCACACCACGGTAAGACCAAAGGAGAACCAAGATGGAGCATGAGAGCCCACCCACCAAGACGGGCAGCCACTGCGGGGATGATACAATAAGTTGCCCAGGCAGTTCCATAGGGATTGCTAACAGTGTCCTACGCTAACCCAGGATCAGAACGATGCAAACCCTCTAATTTTGAATCTCATTTTTCTGGATCAAATCCTGCGCTGCCGCATATGCAGCACGCTGCTCAAGGACTTTAAGGGTTGGTGTATAACCGTTCGTGAACGATTCCCTGAAATCGCTGAAAGTCCCTTGCTCAATGTGAGATCTGATATCTCGCATGAGCTGGAGATACATGTGACTGTTGTGAACGCTCAGCATGCGTAATCCGAGAATTTCGTTCACGTTCAGCAAGTGGCGCAAGTAGGCTCTGCTGAAATTTTGACAAGCATAGCATTGGCAGTCTTCCTCGATGGGTTTCCAGTCCCGCTTGTTGTAAGCTGCCTTGATACTGGTGGTACCCTTGCGCGTGAAAGCCGTGCCATTGCGGGCAACGCGCGTGGGCAGGACACAATCAAACATGTCCACCCCCCTGGCCACGAGCTCCACCAGCTGAGCGGGGGTTCCGAGTCCCATCGCATAGCGAGCCTTCTCGACGGGTAAAAAAGGTTCAGTGTATTCGACGGCCTTCATCATTTCAGGCTCGGATTCCCCTACGCTCACGCCACCAATGGCATACCCGTCAAAATCCATATTGCACAGCGCCTTGGCGCAGTATGACCGTAATTCAGCGTTGCTTCCCCCTTGGCCAATACCAAAGATCAACTGCCCCTTGGCCCTTGGCTGCTCAAGACACTGCCCAGCCCAGCGCAGCGTGCGATCAACCGCTTCCTTCATCTCGCCAAACGGGGCATCATGACTTGGGCATTGGTCAAAAACCATGGCGATGTCCGATCCAAGTTCTCGTTGGATTTGCATGGCTTCCCTGGGCCCCAGAAAGAGAGGGGAGCCATCGAGGTGAGAGCGGAATTCGACACCGTCCTGGCCTACCTTGCGAATCTTGGCCAAACTGAAGACCTGAAAACCACCACTATCAGTGAGGATGGGAAGATCCCAATTCATGAATCGATGCAAGCCGCCCGCTTCTTTAATAATCTCCATGCCAGGACGCAGGGCAAGGTGGTAAGTATTGCCCAGGATGATTTCTGTCCCCATGTCAATCAACTCCCTTGGATCCAGAGCTTTAACGCTCGCCTGCGTACCTACCGGCATAAACACGGGCGTTTCAATAGAGCCGTGCGCGGTGCGCAACCGACCGCGGCGTGCCTTACTCAGCCCATCGGTTTTTAGCAATTCAAACATGTGGGGCTGAGGTATAAGCAGTGTGCTCCCTAAAACAAGGTTTTTTCAGGGGCTTTGAAAGCTCACTCCCACCAATGGAGGAGTTTTGGGATATGAGGACCACCTCGACAGCACCCAAGGGATGCCATCGAGTTTGCTTCCTTGAGATCCCTTCTTAACGGCGTCCTGACTTCACATTCATGGACAGGATACTGGCTCCGTGTGTAACGAAGCCGGATCCACCCACGATAATGCGTTTGCAGGGAAGACCGGTTTTGGGATCATGCGACAGTGCATCGTCGCTCATTTTCTGTTCAACCTCAAAACGTCTGGGCTTTTGCCCTTTCTTTTGCGGGATGGTTTCGTAAACATAAATCGCCATATGCTTGTAACAAGGTTCAAGTTTCAAAGTGACTTCATTCCAACATGCGGAACAATTGTCAAGGCTGGAACCTCGGGGATTAAAAAATGGGAAAGATACTGAGCTTACTCTACATCCTTGCCATGTCCCCATATAAATGGTTTGGACGCTGCCATAACACTTTGTTTGGCATGATTTTGGGACTTATCATCCTGCTGTCAGGAGCTGGATGTCATTCCCTTGGATTTTACCAGCAGGCGGTGGTGGGGCAATGGAAGATTGAACGTGCCAAGAAATCCATTCCGGAGCTGCAAAAAGACCCCGACCTCAGCAAGGTCATCAAGGTAAAATTCAATCGGATCCAGCAAATCCTTCATTTTGCAGCCCAGGAAATGAAATTACCCACAGAGGGCACCTACAGCACCTACGTGGCACTTGAACGTGATTATGTCGTCTGGAACGTTGTTGCATGCCCCAAATACTCCCTGACACCTCATCGCTGGTGGTATCCATTGCTTGGCAAACTAAGCTATCGGGGTTATTTCGAGCAAACCGAAGCTCAGGAGTACGCCAAAACGTTGGAACGAAGAGGCTTTGACGTTGCCCTGGAGGGTGTGGTGGCCTTCTCCACGCTGGGTTGGTTCAGTGACCCGATTTTTGACACCTTCGTGGATTGGCCGGATATTCGCATTGCCGAGCTGCTGTTTCACGAGTTGGCCCATCGGAGGGTGTTCTTGAAGGGCCAAACCGAATGGAATGAGGCGTTCGCTGTCGTCACGGCGAGAGAAGGCGTCAAGGCATGGCTGGTCTCGCAGTCCAGATACGAGGACCTGGAAAGATATGAACATGATATCCAGATCGAGGAAAACTTTATAAGCCTGGTGCTCGCAACAAAGAAAGAACTTGAGAAGCTCTATGCATCGTTCGCTGAAACAATTCCAGAAAAGCCTATGGATTCCAAGGAAAGCACCCCGTTCTTGACTGACTGTGAAAAATCTGATCGGAAGCAGGAGATTTTCGATACCTTACGTCAACGTTTTGACGAGGTAGCCAAAGGGAATCCCGATCTTCTTGTTTACAATGAGTGGATCAACAAGGCGCTGAACAACGCACATTTACGCTCTGTGGACACCTACTACAGCTGGGTGCCGACATTCGAAGCCCTGCACCAGCAGTATATGGGCAATTGGGAGCATTTCTTTAAATCTGTCGAATGGCTTGAAAGACAAGGAGCAGTCCAGAAATTGGATGAGCGTTCATGAAAAACAGTGATTCCATTCGGAAATTGATACGGCAAGCGAGTGCAAAACTTGCAGAGCATGGGATCATTTCGCCAGAACGAAATGCGCGCATGCTCATGGCGCATGCCATGAGCATGCCGGAATGGAAAATCAGCATGCACCAAGGCTTGCCCACGGAGGGGCAGTACGAAACATTCCAACATTTGATACAACGAAGAAGTCAGCGCGAACCCATCCAGCATTTAATCGGCTCCATCGGATTTCACGATCTTGAAGTGCGTGTTTCCAGAGCTGCCCTGATCCCACGACCTGAAACTGAACTACTCGTGGAAACAGCCTTGGAGCAGATCAAAGAGAGCGAGCAGGATCGTGACTCCATTAAATTGCTCGACATGGGAACGGGAACTGGGTGCATTGCCCTGTCAATGGCGCGCGCACTCCCAAAGGCGACTGTATGGTGTGCAGATATTTCCAAATCAGCCATCACATTAGCCCATGGGAACGCACGGCATCTGGGACTTGAAGATCAATTACATTTCGTCCAATCAGACCTTTGGAAGGCATTTGAAGGCAAGGAGATTCAATGGAATGGCATCCTTTCGAATCCTCCCTATATTCCGACCCAGGAAATTCAAAAACTTCAACCAGAGGTCAGGGATCATGATCCAATCCTGGCGCTGGATGGAGGCACAGATGGCCTTGTGTACTATCGTGCGCTTGCCATTGAGGCACCCAAGTGGCTCAGCAATGATGGATTCCTATGCCTTGAATGTGGCAAAAACCAGGCTGAACCGATTATAAAGTTATTTAAAAAGGCATCGTGGTTTGCGGAGAAGGTCGTTCGAGATTACAATAACATACAGCGTGTCGTGGTGTTTCGGAGGGAATAGATACCCATCCGTGCAATCCACATAGCTGGCTGGATTTCGTTGAGTTAATATGGACACCTTTATTATCCAAGGCGGCGTGCCTTTGCATGGGGAAATCCCCATCAGTGGGGCCAAGAATGCGGTCTTGCCCATTCTGGCAGCCACCCTGCTCACCTCCGAACCGTGCGTCATTCGTCGTGTACCGGACCTGAGTGATGTCCATTTCATGGGAAAAATTCTGCGGTCACTGGGTGCATCATTTACCTTTGAAAATGGGACGGTGAAGGTTCACGCCAAGCGTGTGAGAGACAAGGGAGATTATGATCTCATTCGCAAGATGCGTGGTTCTATCTGTATTCTGGGCCCTCTATTGGCCCGCAAAGGGAAAGCCAACGTGTCCATGCCAGGCGGCTGCGTGATCGGCACACGGCCCATCGACCTGCATCTCAAGGGACTCCGTGCACTGTCAGCCAAGCTCGACATCAAAGAAGGCTACATCCAGGCAAAATCAAGGAAACTCCAAGGCAATGAGATTTTCCTCGGAGGTCGCGTTGGGCCAACTGTTCTGGGAACCGCCAACATCATGATGGCGGCTACATTGGCTGAGGGAGTCACGATCATCGAAAGCGCGGCCTGCGAACCTGAGGTGGTGGACCTGGCTCATTTCCTGATTTCCATGGGAGCCAAAATCCAGGGTGCTGGAACCCCTCGGATCGTTGTGACAGGCGCAGAAGAACTGCATGGGGCTGAGCACGACGTGATACCTGATCGAATTGAGGCCGCGACCTACGCAATTGCGGCGGCTGCAACCAATGGCGAAGTCACCCTCACGGACATGCGTTGTGATCATCTTGCAGCAGTGCTGGATAAGATGAGGGAAGCCGGTGTTCGTTTCGAGGCCAGAGGTTCTTCTTTAAAAATCCTTCCCGGCGGGGAAATACACGCTGTGGATGTGAGCACTCAACCCTACACGGGTTTTCCCACAGACGCACAGGCCCAACTGATGACATTGATGCTGAGGGCACAAGGACTGAGCATCATTACCGAACGCATTTTTGAATCACGTTTCATGCATGCCAATGAATTGGCCCGACTTGGAGCAGATATTGCGATCGAAGGCCCCAGCGCTATTATCCGGGGCGGCAAGGAACTGAGCGGTGCCGAGGTGATGGCAAGCGACCTTAGAGCCTCGGCAGCTCTTGTGATTGCTGGTCTCATGTGTTCGGGCCGTACACAAGTCAACCGTATCTACCACCTGGATCGCGGTTATGAGGTCATGGATAAAAAATTGCGCAAGCTCGGCGCACGAGTTAAAAGAACAAAGGAAAAATGAACGCAAAAGTCGCAGCTGCAGGAATTTTTGTGATCGTGGGACTCGCCGGTTCACGCATGGTCGTATTCATGAAGGATGCAGACAGGCAAATCAACAGTCAGGCCTACGAGGATGGTTTCTATGAGATGGATGAGGAGGAAACTCAGGTAACCGAGCCCCTGGACCTCCCTGGACTGCCCCCTGGCCTCCAGGCATCGCTGGACATTATTCTGGATAAGGATGCTTCCACCCTGAAGGCATGGCTCACACAGTATCGCCCTTACATCAAGGACCCCAAGCTATCAGAAATCGAGTTGGCTTACGTCGTCAAGGTTGGAAGAACGGATCCGCCCGAGGCACGAAAGGTGTTTGCTCAAGTCGCCGGAAGGAACGGTCCCAACTCACCCTTACGCCAAAAAATTGATCGATTGGCTAAAACCTACCAGTAATCACCGGAAAAAGATGATTGACCTGCATCTTTTCCCTGCTTAAATCCCCTCCACCCTGAACGGGGCCCAGTTGTCAGGCTAGATCTTAAACGACACGAGATGACCAAGTATGTCTCGAAAGTCGGATCAAGTCAGGAGCGGGGGCATCATGATGAATGAAATCATCTGGAAGCCCGACTCCAATCAGACGGCCATGCGCTCCCAGCGGGGCGTATTAT